>JBJTEN010000040.1:0-14077 GCA_046092925.1 Phenylobacterium sp.
GACGTGGACATCGAGATCCGCGAGGCGGACCTGCGCATCGACACCTACCGCTCCTCGGGCGCGGGAGGCCAGCACGTCAACAAGACAGACTCCGCAGTGAGGATCACGCACATTCCGACGGGGATCGTAGTCACGTCCTCGGAGAAGTCCCAGCACCAGAACCGGGCCCGGGCCCTGAAGGTGCTCCAGGCCCGGCTCTACGACCAGAAGCGCGAAGCCCTCGACACCGCCCGGGCCGACGCCCGGCGCAGCCAGGTGGGCTCTGGCGACCGCTCAGAGCGAATCCGCACCTATAATTTTCCGCAGGGGCGCGTGACGGACCACCGGATCAATCTGACGCTCTACAACCTGGCCAAGGTGCTGGAGGGGGAAGCCCTGGACGACATCATCAACCCGCTGATCGCCGAGGACCAAGCGGCCCGTCTGGCCAGCCTCGAGGCGGAGTTCGCCTGATGGAAGCCCTCATCACCGGCCTGTTCCGCTATCCCGTGAAGGGCTTTTCGGCCGAGCCCCTGTCCGAGGCCGAGCTGGTCCCCGGCCGCGCCATCGCCCAGGACCGGCGCTGGGTGGTCGAGAACGGACCCTCGGGCTTTGACCCGGACGCGCCGAAGTACGTCCCCAAGATGAAGTTCGCCGTCCTCGCCGCCCACCCGGTGGTGGCCGCCGCCCGGACGCGGGTGCAGGGCTCGGACATCTCGGCCTCCGCGCCCGGCCGACCGGACTTCCACGGCGACCTCGCGGCGGCATCCGGGCGGGAAGGCTTCGGCGCCTGGGTCGAAGGTCTCCTGGGCGAAGACGCCCGCGACGGGGTCCGCGTCCTGCAGGCCCCGGACTACCATTTCCTCGACCACCCCCTTGGCCACATCTCCATCATCAACATGGCCAGCGTCCGCGACCTCGAGGCCCGGATCGGCAAGCCCGTGGACCCCCTGCGCTTCCGCGCCAACCTCTATGTCGAGGGCTGGCCCCCCTGGGTGGAGAACGACTGGAAGGGCAAGAACCTTCTGCTCGGCTTCGCCCGCGCCACGGTCTTCGCCCCCATCGTCCGCTGCGCCGCCACCGAGGTGGACCCGCAGACGGCGGAACGCGACCTGCCCCTCGTGGAACATCTGTTCGAGCAGTACGGACACCGGGACTGCGGCATCTATGTTCAGGTCACCCATGGCGGGACCGTGCGGGTCGGCGACGCCTGCAGCACGCCAGGGGACCCCGAAGGACGCGAATGAACCGCAACCTCCTGCAGGCCTGGCAGGGCGCCCGTTCGCGTCTGGAAGCCGCCGGCGTCCCCGGCCCGGTCATTGACGCCCGGGTCCTCGTGGAGGCCGCCTGCGGCGTGACCCGCGCCGACATCGTCGGCGATCCCTACCGCGAGATCGGTCCTGAGGAGGCGGCCCGCCTCGACGACTACCTTGAACGCCGGATCCGCAGGGAGCCCGTCAGCCACATCCTTGGACGGCGCGGCTTCTGGAACATCATGCTGGGCGTGAGCCCCGGAGTCCTGACGCCCCGTCCCGAAACGGAGGTCATTGTCGACCACGCCCTGCGCCTGTTCCCGGAGGGGCGCCCCCTCCGGATCCTCGACCTCGGCGTCGGCTCGGGCGCCATCCTCCTGGCCATCCTCGCCGAGCGACCTGCCGCGCGGGGCCTGGGCGTGGACGTCTCGGAGGAGGCCCTCGCGGTCGCCCGGGACAATGCGGCCAGCCTCGGACTGGCCGGAAGGGTCGCCCTCCTGCGGGGCGACTGGACGGCGGGCCTCGCCGAGGCCGACTTCGACCTCGTGGTCTCAAACCCCCCCTACATCGCCACCGGCGTCATCGAGACCCTGGACCCTGAGGTGCGGGTCTATGAGCCGCGCCTGGCCCTTGACGGCGGCGCCGACGGCCTGGACGCCTACCGAAGGCTCGCGCCCGAGATCCTGAGGGTCCTCAAGCCCGGCGGCCGGTTCCTCGTGGAGATCGGCTACGATCAGAGAACCGCGGTCGAGACCCTGTTCCGTGAGGCCGGCGCCGTCGAGGTTGAAACCCTTCAGGACCTGTCGACCCACGACCGCGTGGTGGCGGGCGCGAAAAAGCCCTTGGAAACCGCCGTCTGAATCGCTAGACGAACTCCCGGTCTCCACTCAAACCGCCGACGCCATGGACCGCCTGACCCTCGGGATCGGGCCCCGCGCCGGCAGGCCGTTCCGTCACAAGCGAAACGCCAGGCGCCGGGTGGGAGGACAGAGAGCTCTTTTCACTTCGGATCATCTGCGTCGGGCAAGACGCAGCGGACAAGCCAGAAGAACAGTCCGAACCCGGATGCAATTGCGGGTCGGCGGAACGGCGGGACATGAGAGATTTCAAGGGCATGAAGCGTCAGCGTGGTCGCAATCGCAGCGCCGGTGGCAAGCCCCAGCAGCACAATGCGAACCGGGCCCTGGAGTCCAACGGACCGGAGGGGGTGAAGGTCCGCGGCAACGCCCAGACGGTCTTTGAGCGCTACCAGCAGCTGGCACGCGACGCCGCCTCGTCGGGCGACAGGGTGCTAGCCGAGAACTTTCTGCAGCACGCCGAGCATTACTTCCGGCTGATCCGGGCCATGCAGCCGACCCGGCCAGCCTCGGAAATCATCGGGCGCGACCAGTTCAACTCGGGCTTCGACGTGGATTTCGAGGAAGAGGGCGCGGAGGCTGCGGAGGCCGAATCCTCAGAGCCGGAGGGTGACACGAGGGAGCGTAGCTCCTGGCGGGATCGCGATGATCGCCGGGAGCGGTTCCGTGATCGGGACGACCGGCCGAGGGATGACCGCCAGAGGGATGACAGGCCGAGGGATGACAGGCCGAGGGAAGATCGCCCGCGCGAGGATCGGCCCCGTGATGATCGGCCACGTGATGATCGGCCACGTGACGATCGGCCACGTGAAGACCGGCCCCGGGTGGAGCGGGCCGAAGGCAGCCGTCGTGAGCGCTGGCGCGATCGTGACGACCGCCAGGAACAGCGGAACCGTGAGGACAGGCCTGAGCGGGAACGGCCGGAACGGGACAGGCCTGAACGGGATCCCCTCGCCGTCGTGGAGCCGAGCGGCGGCCCCATCGCACCGGCGGCGGACCGTCCGGCGTCTCCGACCCTCCGCAGCGAGGATGGCTCCGAAAGCCAGGCTCCGGATTTCCTGCGTCCCCGCCGCCCGAGGGCGGAAGCTGAGGGCGAGGAGCACAAGCCGCCCCGGCGCCGGCGGGCGCCGCGGAGCTTTGAGGGCGAGGCAAGCCCCGGCGAAGGGACCGAGCGCGCCGAGGACTGATCAGGCGCTGTTGCGCGCGCCCGGCTTCAGGTCTAGCCATGTCCCATGGCTCACGACTGCGGACATGACGAAGGTCTCGGACAGGGACTCAGCGGCCAGCGGCTCGCTGAGGCGCTGGCGGATGCGGACGCACGGTGCGCCGCGGCCCGGGAGCGCCTGACGTCGCCCCGGCGACGTGTTCTCGAGCTTCTCCTCTCTGCGGATTCGCCTCTCAAGGCCTACGACATGATCGCCGCCTTCGGGACCGATGGCGCCCCGGCGAAGCCGCCGACGGTCTACCGGGCTCTGGACTTCCTCGAGAAGCAGGGCTTCGCCCATCGGATCGAAAGCCTGAACGCCTACGTTCCCTGCAGGATCCAGGGCGGGGCCCATCGGGCGGCCTTCCTGATCTGCGACTGCTGCGGCGCGGCGCGGGAGTTCGAGCCCGGCCTCGACGCGGGCCTCGCCGCCGCAGCGGACGCCGGCTACTCCGTCCGTAGCCTGACCCTCGAGGCCCGGGGACTGTGTCCGGCCTGCCGCGCCGCCTGAACAGACGCCCCGTCATGATCGAGGTCACGCCCGGCATCCTCATCCCGGAGGACGAGATCCTCGAGCGCTTCATCCGCTCGGCAGGGCCCGGCGGCCAGACCGTCAACAAGGTCTCCACCGCAGTGGAGCTGCGCTTCGATGTCCGGCGCTCGCCCTCCCTGCCCAATGACGTCGCCGTCCGCCTCATGAAGCTGGCCGGCCGGAGGCTGACTCAGGACGGGGTGCTGGTGCTCAGTGTGATGACGCACCGCAGCCAGGAACGGAACCGGGCCGAAGCCCTCCAGAGGCTGGTGGACCTCATCCGCAAGGCGGCCGAGCCGCCGCCGCCGCCGCGCAAGCGCACCCGCCCGACCCTGGCGTCCAAGGTCCGGCGGGTGGAAGGCAAGGTCCGCCGCGGCGGGGTAAAGTCGCTGCGCGGACGGGTACGGGGCGAGGACTGAGCCTCCAGGCTCCGCGCTCAGACCTGAGGTTGCAACCAGCTTTGCAGTGCATTTTACTGCCCTATTTTTGCAGCTTATCTGGAATATTCATCTCCATAATTCGGCAAATACGGCCAAAATAGATACCCTTTTTCCGCGGATTCGCGCCTATTGTTCCCCCGGTGACCGTCTTCCGGGAACGCCCAAGAAACAGCCTGCCTCAAGGCGCGCAAAGGACCAGGCCTCCGCCGGAGCTGAGCGGTCAGGGGGTGAGCTTGTGGAGGTAAGTCGATGACAGCCGCCAGTCGCATGACGCTCGACCACATCTACAATTCCGAAGGCGATCGCGTTTTCATGACCGGCATCCAGGCGCTGGTTCGGCTACCACTGGTCCAGAGGCGACGGGATCGCGCGCGCGGGCTCAACACGGCGGGCCTCATTTCGGGGTACAGGGGCTCGCCCCTCGGCGCCTATGACCAGCAACTCTGGAAGGCCGAGCCCTATCTCCGCGACCACCAGATCCGGTTTCAGCCCGGACTGAACGAGGACCTCGCCGCCACCGCCCTCTGGGGCGCCCAGATACATCGGGCCTATGGACCCTCCAAGGTCGATGGGGTTTTCGGCATCTGGTATGGGAAGGGCCCCGGAGTGGACCGCTGCGGCGATGTCTTCCGAAGCGCAAACATGCTGGGCGCTACGCCGCTGGGCGGGGTTCTGGCGGTCGCCGGAGACGATCATGCGGCCCAGTCTTCGGTCTTCCCGCATCAGACCGACGGAATTTTCCAGTCGACGCTCATTCCGATCCTTCAGCCTGCAAGTGTCTCCGAAATCCTTTCGCTTGGACTGGCCGGGTTCGCGCTTTCGCGTCACTCCGGACTTTGGGTGGCGATGAAGACAATCGCTGAGGTTGTCGAAAGTGCAGCGAGTTTCGAGTTGCCGACCGCCTATCCCGAGTACCTGATCCCCGATCGTCCAGTTCCCCCGCACGGACTCAACTGGGATCCGCGACTTCAATGGCCTTCTCAGCGCGCAGAGCTGGAGCGCCGCCTGATCGAAGAGCGGATACCTGCGGCGATCCGCTGGGCTGAAGCCAACCGTCTCGATTACCCGGTAATCGGAAATCAGACAGCCTCGCTGTGCATTGTGACCGTCGGCAAGGCGCACCAGGACTTGATGCAGGCCCTGCGGAACCTCGGAATTGGGGACAGCGAGGCCGGAGCCTTGGGGCTGTCGGTCTACAAGGTCGCGATGAGCTGGCCGCTGGCGATTGATCCTCTGATCGCCTTCGCGCGTCAGGCGGAAGAGATCCTGGTCATCGAAGAGAAGGCGCCGATCGTCGAGGACCAGATCAAGGCTGCGCTCTTCCACCGCCGCGGACGGCCCGTCCGTGTGACGGGAAAGACCGACGATGTCGGGAGACCTCTTCTGCCGGCGGTGATGGAACTGTCACCCCTACTGGTTGCGCAGGCGCTCGCCGGGCGCATCATCCAGGACCCGGTAGGAATTCCGGCGCGCCTGGCGGCCTTGGTCGATCGCGCCAGCCCTGGAGAGCGGCTCGCCTTCCCCGGACGAAAGCCGTACTTCTGTGCGGGATGTCCCCATAATCGCTCGACGCGGACCCCGGACGGCTCGATTTCCGGAGGCGGAATCGGCTGCCACGCCCTTGCTCTGTCGGTTCCCGAGCTGAAGACCTCCGTCTTCAGCCACATGGGGGGTGAGGGCGCCCAGTGGATTGGCGCCGAACCCTTTTCGGAAACCCGGCACATCTTCCAGAATCTGGGTGACGGAACCTACCAGCACTCCGGCCTGCTCGCGATCCGGGCCGCGGTGGCGGCGGACGCCAACATCACCTTCAAGATCCTCTACAATGACGCTGTCGCCATGACGGGAGGCCAGCCCGCCGAAGGCGCCATCAGTCCGTTGGGCATCTACCGTCAGCTGCTTGCAGAAGGTGTTGGAGATGTCCGGCTGGTCAGCGACGACCCGGATCGTTGGCCTGTTCTGCCAGATGGTAAGCGGGCTGCCAGCCGGGACGATCTTGAGGCGATCCAGCGTGAACTGCGCGAGGTCCCGGGCGTCACCGCAATCCTCTACGAGCAGACCTGCGCCGCCGAGAAGCGTCGTCGCCGGAAGCGAGGTGTGCTTCCGGATCCCGGCCGACGCCTGTTCATCAACCCGCGGGTCTGCGAGGGCTGCGGGGATTGCTCGGTGCAATCGGGCTGCATGGCGATCCAGCCTCTGAAGCCCGATGCCGGGGTCACGCGGCGGATTGATCAACCCGCCTGCAACCTGGATTTTTCCTGCCTCGAGGGATTCTGCCCCAGCTTCGTGGAGGTCGAAGGCGCCGCCCTGCGCAAACCGGATCCCGCCCGGACCCTCGCCCTGGAAGCGACGAAGTTCGCGGGCCTGCCGGAGCCCGACCTGACGGAGCTGAAGGCTCCGGTTGACATCTACGTTGCGGGCATTGGTGGGCTCGGAGTCCTGACGGTCGGCGCGCTTCTGGGGTCTGCCGCCTATCATGACGGACTGACGGCCAGCGTGCTGGACTTCACCGGGCTCTCCCAGAAGAACGGTTCCGTTACCAGTCAGATCCGCATCGCCGGTCCACGGCAGTCCATTCCTGCGGTGCGCATCGGTGATGGGGAGGCCGACCTCCTGCTCGGGTGCGACGCGGTCGTCGCAGTCAGCGAAGAGGCGCTTCGCAAGTTCGCCAGCGGAAAAGTCGCTGCAGTTCTGAATACGGAAGAGACCCCGACCTCGGACTTCGTCAGTGACCGGGACAGCTCCTTGCCCCTCCACGAGATGATCGACACCGTGATGGCGCGCGCCGGCGAACGAGGGTTCGCGTTCAACGCGACCCGGATTGCCGAAGCCCTGTTCGGAGACAATCTGGCGGCCAACACGCTGATCGTAGGCTTCGCCTGGCAGAAGGGTCTCCTGCCCATGTCAGCCGCCGCCATCGATGCGGCGATCGAGGCGAATGGAACGGCCGTCGATCTGAACAGGAGGGCCTTTAGATGGGGGCGGCTCGCCGCCATCGACCTTCATGAGGTGCAGACGCTCGCCGGCCTCATCGAACCCGGGCCGACCGGCTTACATGACCGAGGCGCCAGCCCTGTCGAGCGGTACGCAGCCGAGCTGGAGCAATATCAGGACAGCGCCTATTCGGCGCAGTTTCGAAGCCTGGTGGAGACCGCCGGCGCGGCGACGGCTCCTTACGGTGAAAAGGGCGCCGAACTCTTGTCCGCCATCGCTTCGAACGCCTTCAAGGTCATGGCCTACAAGGACGAGTACGAGGTCGCGCGCCTGTACAGCGAACCGCTGTTTCACGCTGCGCTCGACGGGCAGTTTTCCGGTTACCGGAGGCTGTCCGTTTATCTTGCGCCGCCCATCCTCTCGCGCCGGGACAAGGTCACGGGTCGGTCCCGCAAGAGGAAGTTCGGCCCCTGGATGTTCCGCGCGATGGCTCTTCTGGCCAAGGGCAAGCGGCTGCGTGGAACCTGGCTGGACCCCTTCGGCTATACCGCCGAGCGGAAAGCCGAACGGGCGCTCAAGGACGCCTATCTCGCGGACATCGCCTTCGGGTTGTCGCGTCTGTCGCCGGAGACCCTGGATGACATGCTCGTTCTGGCCCGTCTGCCACAGGATGTGCGGGGGTTCGGTCCGGTCAAGGAAGCGGCCATGGACCGATTTACCGCCGCCCGCGCCGACCTTCGCGCCAGGCTGATGTGAGGCGCGCCGCCCCCCGAACGAGACCGGTCCATCGAATACCCTGGAGACTCTGATGTTCGACACCCATGCGGATTTTGCCGATCATGCCCTTGTCACCGCACGTCAGGAAAAGGCGAGCGGGCTGACGGCCATCATCGCTGTGCACAACGAGAACCGCGGGCCTGCGATCGGCGGCTGCCGGATTCTTCCCTACCCTTCCCTGGATGACGCGCTCCGCGACGTCCTGCGGCTTTCCCGGGGCATGACCTACAAGAACGCCATCGCAGACATTCCCTATGGCGGCGGCAAGGCGATCATCATCGCCGACCCGAGACGGGAAAAGACCGAGACCCTGCTCGAGGCCATGGGTGACTTCGTTGAGAGCCTCGGAGGGCGCTACATCACCTCCTTCGACTCCGGCACGACCCTGGAGGACGTCCAGGTGATCGCGCGAAGAACACGCCATGCCGCCGGGTTCCTGCCCGAAGCTGGAAACGCGTCGGGCTCCACGGCTTTCGGAGTCTATCACTGCATGCGCACGGCGGCCGAAGAGATCTGGGGTTCCGCCAGCCTGGCCGGTCGCAGGATCGCCGTTCAGGGCGTCGGCAACGTGGGCGAGCGTCTGGCCCGCATTCTGGCGCATGAGGGAGCCGAACTCGTTCTGGCGGATACCGACGCCAGGAGGGCCGAAGCCCTGGCCGCTGACATTGGCGCCCAGGTCGTCGGTGAGGAAACAATCCTGCGCGAAACCTGCGATATTCTGGCGCCCTGCGCGCTGGGCGGCGTTCTGTCCTCCGTAACCATTCCGGACCTGAGGGCGAAGGCGATCGTCGGCCGGGCCAACAACCAGCTGGCCCGCCCTGAAGACGACGCCCGTCTGGCGAAGAGGGGCATACTCTATTGCCCTGACTATCTCGCGAACGCCGGCGGGATCATCAATCTGCACCATCAGAGGTCACGTTGGGATCCCGCTGCGGTGGGACGGCATGTCGCCTCTCTTGGCGAGACCTTCCGCCTGGTGATCGCGCGCTCGGAAAGCGAGGAACGACCCACCGGTGAGATTGCGGACCGCATCGCGGAGGAACGTTTCTCCCGCCGGACAAAAGCGCTCGAAAAGGCGCTGTAATCCGGGATGCATCCGTCCAGGCGGGGCGAGGACTGAGCCTCGCCCCGCGTCCGGGTCAGTGGACCTGGGGCCGGCCGATCTGCAGACCCTCGGGGCCGGTGGTGACGGCGATGACCGAACCGTCCACCAGGTCGCCCTGCAAGAGCTTGCGCGCCACGGGGTCCACCAGGTCCTTCTGGATCACCCGCTTCAGGGGACGGGCCCCGTAGACGGGATCATACCCCTTGTCGGCAAGCCAGGTCATGGCCGCGTCATCCAGGGACAGGGTCATTCTGCGGTCCGCCAGGAGCTTTTCGAGCCGGCGCAGCTGGATGCGGACGATATTGTCCATCTCCGCCCGGCCCAACCTGCGGAACAGGATGATCTCGTCCACCCGGTTCAGAAACTCGGGCCGGAAGTGGCCGCGGACCACGCCCATGACGTCGCCCCGCACCGCCTCCACGTCCTCCCCTTCCCTCTGGGCGGCCAGGAACTCCGAGCCCAGGTTGGAGGTCATGATCAGGAGGGTGTTGCGGAAGTCCACGGTCCGGCCCTGGCCGTCCGTCAGGCGACCATCGTCCAGCACCTGGAGGAGGACGTTGAAGACGTCCGGATGGGCCTTCTCGACCTCGTCGAACAGCACCACCTGATAGGGCCGGCGGCGGACCGCCTCGGTCAGGGCCCCGCCCTCGTCATAGCCGACATAGCCGGGAGGCGCCCCGATCATGCGGCTGACCGAGTGCTTCTCCATGTACTCGCTCATGTCGAGGCGGGTGATGGCGGACTCATCGTCGAACAGGAACTCCGCCAGGGCCTTGGTCAGCTCCGTCTTGCCCACGCCCGTCGGGCCCAGGAAGAGGAAGGAGCCGATGGGCCGGGCCGGATCCTGCAGGCCGGCGCGGGCCCGGCGCACGGCGTCGGAAACAGCCTCGAGGGCCTCTTCCTGGCCGACCACCCGACCGCGCAGGGAGTCCTCCATGCGGAGCAGCTTCTCGCGCTCGCCCTCCAGCATCTTGTCCACAGGCACCCCGGTCCAGCGGGAGACCACGGCGGCGATCTGGGCGGCGTCCACCACCTCGGGGCTGACGGCCTCGCCGGCGGCCTTCCGTTCGGCCTCGGCCAGCTGCTTCTCCAGCGGCGGGATCTCGCCATAGGCGATCTCCGAGGCGCGTTGCAGGTCGCCCCGGCGCTGGGCGGCGAGCAGCTCCGCTCGGAGCCGGTCCAGGGCCTCGCGGACCTGGGCGGCCGAGGAGACCTTCTCCTTCTCGGCGCGCCAGCGGGCGGTCATCTCGGCGGACTGGCCCTCGAGGTCATCGAGCTCGTCCTCGAGCTTCTCGAGCCTCTGGCGGGAGGCCTCGTCGCTCTCCTTGGTCAGGGCCTCGCGCTCGATCTTCAGCTGCACCACCCGGCGGTCGATCTCGTCCAGCTCCTCGGGCTTGGAGTCCACGGCCATGCGCACCCGGCTGCCGGCTTCGTCGACCAGGTCGATGGCCTTGTCGGGCAGGAAGCGGTCGGTGATGTAGCGGTTGGACAGGGTGGCCGCGGCGACGATGGCGCTGTCGGTGATCCGCACCCCGTGGTGAACCTCGTACTTCTCCTTCAGGCCGCGCAGGATGGAGACCGTATCCTCCACCGTCGGTTCGGAGACGAAGACGGGCTGGAAGCGCCGCGCCAGGGCGGCGTCCTTCTCCACGTGCTTGCGGTATTCGTCGAGAGTGGTGGCGCCGACGCAGTGCAGCTCGCCCCTGGCCAGGGCCGGCTTGAGCAGGTTGGAGGCGTCCATGGCGCCATCGGTCTTGCCGGCGCCCACCAGGGTGTGCATCTCGTCGATGAACAGGACCACGGAGCCCTCGGCGGCGGTGACCTCGTTCAGCACCGCCTTCAGCCGCTCCTCGAACTCGCCGCGGTACTTCGCCCCGGCGATCAGGGCGCCCATGTCCAGGGCCAGAAGCTTCTTGTCCTTCAGGCTCTCGGGGACGTCGCCATTGACGATGCGCTGGGCCAGGCCCTCGACGATGGCGGTCTTGCCGACCCCGGGCTCGCCAATCAGAACCGGGTTGTTCTTGGTCCGGCGGGACAGGACCTGGATGGTCCTGCGGATCTCCTCGTCACGACCGATGACCGGGTCGACCTTCCCGTCCCGGGCGGCCTGGGTCAGGTCGCGGGCGTACCGGTTCAGGGCGTCGTACCCCTCCTCCGCAGAGGCGCTGTCGGCGGTCTTGCCCTTGCGCAGGGTCTTCGCCGCCTCCTCAAGGGACGCCTCGGCGGCGCCGGCCTCGCGCAGGGCCCTGGCGGCCTCGCCGCCCTCCTTGGCAATGGCGATCAGAAGGCGCTCGGTGGTCACGAAGGCGTCGCCGGCGGCCTTGGCGCCCGCCTCGGCTGCGGCGAAGACGCTGGCGGACTCCGGGGCCAGGTAAATCTGGCCGGAGCCGCCCTCCACCCGGGGGCGGCGCGACAGAAGGGCGTCGACGGCCTTGTCGACGTCGTCGGGCCGCCCGCCGGCGCTCTGGATCAGCGCCCGGGACAGCCCGTCCTTTTCCTCGAGGAGGATCTTCAGGAGGTGTTCGGGCGCAAACTGCTGGTGGCGACGGGCCAGGGCGAGGCTCTGGGCCGACTGGACGGCCTGTTTGGCGCGGTCGGAATACTGGTCGATGTTCATGTGTCCCCTCGTGAGGCGGAAGCCGGGCGGTCGCCTTGATCAAGCGCAAACGCCATAGCGGGGATGTAGTGTGGCGCCATCGCCACACAAGCCCCCGCCGCCCCCGTAGGGACCCGGATCAGTTCCGGGCGTAGAGCTTGACGACCTCGTAGAGGAAATCCCGCCCCTCATAGAGCGCCTGGACGCCGATCCGTTCGTTAAGTCCGTGCGCGCCGCTATCTCCCGGCGGGCTGAACATGCCTGACAACCCGTAGGTGGGAGTCCCTGCAGCCAGCAGGAAACGTCCGTCGGTGGCGCCGGTGGACATGGCCGGCACGATGGGAACGCCCGGCCACATGGCCGCCGCAACCTTTGTCGCTGGCCCCATGATGCGGGCGTTGAGCGGCGGCGGGGGCGAGACGGGGCTGGGCTTGCCCACCACTTCGACCGTGATCCCCGGATCGTTGATCACATTGACCAGGGTCTGGCGAACGTCCTCGACCTTCTCGCCGGGCAGGATGCGGCAGTTGACGTTGGCCTCGGCCCTCTGCGGCAGGGCGTTGGGCGCGTGGCCGGCCTTCACCTGGGTGGGAACACAGGTGGTCCGCATCATGGAGTTGCGGCCCGGCGAGCGCGCCAGGAGGGCGGCGGCGACGGCGTCAGTCGGGTTGTCCGCCAGTATCTTCATCGCTGCGCCGGTCTCGCCCCCCTCGATCAAGGCCATCCGCGCATAGTGGTTGCGGGTCGCCTCGTTGAGCGCGATCGGGAAGTCGTAGGCGCCGATCCGCGTCAGCCCCGCCGACAGGCGGACAATGGCGTTGTCCTTGACCGGCCGGGACGAGTGCCCGCCGGGGTTGGTGATCCGCAGGGTGAAGTCCTGATAGACCTTTTCCCCCGCCTGGATTCCCAGTAAGACCTTTTTCCCGTCAGCATCGATCTGGCCGCCTGCGCCCTCGTTGAGGGCGAACTCGGCGGACATCAGCTCCGGCCGGTTGGCGATCAGCCACTCCACCCCGTTGAAGTTGTCGGGAGTCTCCTCCCCGCAGGTCAGGGCGAGGCGCAGGCTGCGCTTCGGCTTGAGGCCCTCACGCTTGTAGCGGATCATGTTGTCGGCGAAGGCGGCGGCCATCGCCTTGTCGTCGCTGGCGCCCCGGGCATAGAAGAACCCGCCCTCCTCCACCAGGGTGAAGGGATCCCGCTCCCAGTCCGCCCGGTTGGCCTCGACCACGTCGATGTGGGCGAGCAGCAGGATTGGCTTCAGCTTCGGGTCGGTCCCCGCCAGGGTGGCGATCAGGGCGCCCTGCTTCGGCTGCTCCGGAGGAACCACAACCTCCATCTCCTTGTCGGTGTAGCCCGCCGCTTTGAGGCGGACCGCCAGCTTCTCGGCCGCCAGGGTGCAGCTTCCCGAGGACAGGGTGGTGTTGGTCTCGATCAGCTCCTTGTAGAGCTCACGAAAGGCGGCCTGGTCAGGCCTCAGTCCGGCCTGGGCCGGCGGCGCGGCGACGGCAGTGGTTGCGGCCATAAGGGCCACGCCGGTGATCAGCAGGGAACGGAACATGGGAACTCCTCGAAACCGGTCTCCAGTCTAGAACGCCAGACGACGTCCCGGCTCCTCACGATCAGTTGAGGTCCTGGCGATCCGGTGGCGGCTGAGGCAAGGGAGCGACGGGTACGCCGTCCTCCACCAAGGCTCGGGCCTCCCCCGGCGTCGCCTCGCCGTAGATGCCGCGCTCCTCGGACTTGCCCTCGTGAATGGCCCTGGCCTCGCGGGCGAAGGCGTCTCCCACATAGTCGAAATTGTCCTCCACGTGCCGGCGCACCTGGCTGACCATCTCCATCATCATCTCGCGGGAAGGGCCAGCAACCGGCCCGGCCTTGCCCTTCGAAGTGACAACGGCAGGGGCCATGATCTGCTTGCGCACCTCGGGCGAGCCGCACATCGGGCAGGAGACGAGCCCCCGGGCCGACTGGGCGTCGAAGTCGTCCGAGCCGCCGAACCAGCCCTCGAAGTCATGGCCGGCGCCGCAGACGAGGGCGTAGCGGATCACGAAAGCGGCTCCGGGCCTGAGAAGGCGCGGGCGTTGACCAGGGCGGGAATGGACCGGCGCGCCCGGGCCGCCGCCGGCAGGTCCAGGTCCACGACCAGGACGCCGGGCTGGTCATGGTCGAGGACGCCCAGCACCTCGCCCCAGGGCCCGACCGCCAGGCTGCGCCCCCAGGTGCCGCGCCCGTCCTCGTGGAAGCCGCCCTGGGCGGGGGCGAGGACAAAGCTTCCCGTCTCGATGGCCCGGGCGCGCAGCAGGATCTCCCAGTGCGCCTCGCCGGTGGGCCGGGTGAAGGCGGCGGGAACGGCCATCACCTCCGCGCCCGCCAGGGCCAGGGCCCGGTAGAGGGCGGGAA
>JBJTEN010000041.1:0-7681 GCA_046092925.1 Phenylobacterium sp.
TATATCGACACCTACCACCGATCGGGCCTTTACCCCCTGCGCCTGCCCTCGGGTCTCGGCATGGAGGGCGCCGGAGAGGTGGTGGCCGTGGGCGAGGGCGTCACCCGCTTTTCCCCCGGCGACCGGGTGGCCTTCGCCTCGGGACCGATCGGCGCCTATGCCGAGCTGCACGCGGTGGACGCCGCCCGGGCCGTCCCCATCCCCGAAGGCGTCGACGACCGTACTGCGGCCGCGGCCCTCCTCAAGGGAATGACGGCCGAGTTCCTGCTGCTGCGCTGTCGCCCGGTCATCGCCGGAGAGACAATCCTTGTCCACGCCGCGGCCGGCGGGGTGGGCCAGATCATGGTCCAGTGGGCCAAGGCCCTGGGCGCCCAGGTGATCGCTGCAGCCGGCAACACCGCCAAGGCGGCCCGGGTCCGCGACCTCGGCGCGGATCACGTCATCCTCTACGGCGAGCAGGATGTGGCGGCGGAAGTGCGGCGCATCACCGGCGGAGCGGGGGTTCCGGTCGCCTACGAGTCCGTCGGCGCGGCGACCTTCGAGGGCACATTGGCCAGCCTGTCTCGCCGGGGGGTCTTTGTCAGCTTCGGGAACGCCTCGGGACCGCCTCCGGCCGTCGAGCCGGGTCGGCTGATGCGAATGGGGTCGCTCTTCTTCACCCGGCCGACCCTCGGGGACTATGTGGCGACGACGGAAGAGCTTGACGCCAGCGCCGCGGCCGTCTTCGGACGCATCGCCTCCGGTCAGATCACGATCGAGATCGGCCAGACCTTCCCGCTCAGCCAGGCCCGCGCCGCCCACGAGGCGCTCGAGGCGCGCCAGACGGTCGGATCGACCCTGCTGATCCCCTGATTTCCCCGCCAGCTGCCCGGGTGTTTCACGTGAAACACCTGGGCAGTGGTCAGGTGTTCATGGACTGGAAGAAGTCGTCGTTGTTCTTGGACTGCCGGAGCTTGTCGAGGAGGAACTCGATAGCGTCCTGGGCGCCCATGGGCGCCAGGATACGGCGCAGGACGTGGGTCTTGGCCAGCTGGCCGGGCGGCGTGATGAGCTCGTCCTTCCGGGTGCCGGACTTGAGGATGTCGATGGCCGGATAGATGCGCTTGTCGGCCACCTTCCGGTCCAGGACGATTTCCGAGTTCCCGGTGCCCTTGAACTCCTCGAAGATGACCTCGTCCATCCGGCTGCCGGTATCGATCAGGGCGGTGGAGATGATGGTCAGCGACCCGCCCTCCTCCACGTTCCGCGCCGCGCCGAAAAATCGCTTGGGGCGCTGAAGGGCGTTGGCGTCAACGCCGCCGGTCAGGACCTTGCCGGAAGAGGGCACGGTGGTGTTGTAGGCCCGGCCCAGGCGGGTGATGTTGTCCAGCAAGATGACCACGTCGCGCTTGTGCTCGACGAGGCGCTTGGCCTTCTCGATCACCATCTCCGCCACCTGGACGTGCCGCTGGGCGGGTTCGTCGAAGGTCGAGGCGATGACCTCCCCCTTCACCGTCCGCTGCATGTCGGTGACCTCTTCGGGACGTTCGTCGACGAGGAGGACGATCAGATAGCATTCCGGGTGGTTGGCCGCGATCGCCTTGGCGATGTTCTGCATCATGATGGTCTTGCCGACGCGGGGCGGCGCCACGATGAGGCAGCGCTGGCCCTTGCCGAGGGGCGAGACGACATCAATGACCCGGCCGGAACGATCCTTGAGGGTCGGATCGTCGATCTCCATCCGCAGGCGCTCCTGCGGATAGAGGGGGGTGAGGTTGTCGAACAGCACCTTGTGCCGCACGTTCTCGGGCGGCTCGAAATTGATTTGGTCCACCTTCACCAGGGCGAAGTATCGCTCGCCCTCGCGGGGCGCGCGAACCCCCCCATCCACCGTGTCGCCAGTCCTCAGACCGAACTTCCGGATCTGCGAGGGGCTGACATAGATGTCGTCGGGACCGGGGAGGTAATTGGCCTCCGGCGAGCGCAGGAAGCCGAACCCGTCAGGCAGGACCTCCATGGTTCCGGATCCCGAGATCTCCACCCCCTCTTCGGCCAGCACCTTCAGGATCGCGAACATCATGTCCTGCTTGCGCATGGAGTTCGCGTTCTCGATCTCGAGGGTCTCGGCGAAGGACAGAAGGTCCGCGGGAGACTTGTCCTTCAGTTCCTGGAGGGACATCCGTGTCAGGCCCATGGCGGCGATGGCCTGGGCGGCCTGGGACGGCTCGTCGTCCTCGACGGCGGCCTCTTCGCCAGGCGACGGGTCCAGGCTGGCGTCCTCGATGGCCTCGACGAGATCGGCGGCGTCCTGGATGGGGGTGTCTTCAGACATGTCTGACCTTCGGTTTCCGGCCGCTACCGGGAAACATCCCAAGCGGCCGGGCGGCCGGCCATGGGGCCCGCCGGTTTCATTCTGATGTTGTCAGAGCCGGGCGTGGCGAAGTCGATGGACATCGCAGGCCCGGCGCAAGGCGGGAACGGGGCCCGACGCTTCTGGAACCCGTTGCGCGAGCGGAACCACACTCCCCGCGCCGGGTCAAGCGCGGCGAGCCCTCTTGGTTATCGGCCAAACTCCAGGGTCGCCGCCAGGACCATGGCGATCGCCGCCAGGAAGGGAAGCTCGTTGGTAGCCCTCCAGAAACGGCTGGATCGGGTGTTGGTCCCCGCGGCGAAGCGCTTGCGGGCCGCGCCCAGGAAGTGGTGCCAGCCGATCAGGAAGACGACGCCGGCCAGTTTGGCCACCATCCAGGGCTCGAGGAGAAAGTCCCATCCGCCGAGCCGGGCGGTGGCGTTGAACCAGATGAGGGCCAGGCCCAGGACGAGAGCCGCCACCATGGCCGGGCCCATGATGATCCGGTAAAGCTTCAGCTCCATGGTCTGGAAGGTGCGGTCCATCTCCGACCCGAACGTGGCGTCCGCGTGATACGCAAACAGACGGGGCAGATAGAGCAGGCCCGCCATCCAGGCGATGACCGCCAGGATGTGGAGGCCCCGAAGCAGATCGTAGGCGTTCATCGGGCAGGTCCTCCTTGCGTCTTCAGGCAGGGACAGCGGCCATGGACAGCGGGACAGGTCCAACCGTCGGGCGCCGCGGGACCGGCGGCGCGGGACAGGGATGCGAGGGCCGCTCCGGCGAGGGCCCCGATGAAGTCGGGGTCGGTTCCGAGGGCCGGCGCCCTGAGCCACTGCGGGCATCCGGACTCCTGCGCGAGTTCGGCGTATTCGTGATCGAGCTCGACAAGGGTCTCGACATGCTCCGAGACAAAGGCGATGGGCGAAACCAGAACGCCCAGGCCTTCCGCGCCCGCCCGGCGGATTTCGTCGTCGGTGGAGGGGCCGATCCATTTGAGGGGCCCGACGCGGCTCTGATAGCTGATCCGCCAGTCGGAAAACTCCGGGAGCAGACGCGCCACCGCCCCGGCCGTCGCCTCGACCTGGATCTGATAGGGGTCACCCCCGGCGACAGCCTTCTCAGGCAGTCCGTGGGCCGAGAAGAGGAGCCTCAGCCCCTCAGGACGGCCGGCGGCCTCCCGGGCCGAGCGGATCGCCCGGGCGTGCGCCTGCGCCAACCCATCCGACACCGGATAACAGCACACCGAACGGGAACGGCCCGGCCCGCGATAGACCCGCTCCCAGTCCTGAAACGATGACTCCGTGGTGGTCGTCGAGAACTGGGGATAGAGCGGCAGGAGAACGATCTCGTCCGGCCGCCAGGCCTCCACCTCCGCGGCCGTCTGGGCGGCGAAGGGCTTCCAGTACCGCATCGCGATGAAGACCTTACTCTCCTGCCCGGGCCGGAGCCGGGCCAGTTCGCTTTCGAGCGCTTCCGCCTGCTTGCGGGTCTCCGGCAGAAGAGGAGAACCGCCTCCCATAAGGGCGTAGTTGGCGGTGGCGGCCCGGGTCCGCGTCGTCGAAATCAGGGCGGCGAGCGGATAGCGCACGAAGGCTGGCGCGCCGATGATCGCCGGGTCGCGGAAAAGATTGAACAGAAAGGGGCGGACAGCATCGGGCCCGTCCGGGCCGCCCAGGTTGAACAGAACGACGGCGAGACGACTCATCTGCCTGTGATCCTCCGAACGGCCCGCTCGATGTGCGCGACCGGGGTATCGGGCAGCACGCCATGGCCCAGGTTGAAAATGTAGGGACCGGCCTTCCACCCCTCGATGAGCGCATCGATCCGGGCGTCCATCCGGGGCCCGCCCGTCCTGAGAAGGAGATTGTCAAGGGCGCCCTGGATGGCCTTCCCGCCGGACTGGATTCTCCGGCCCTGGGCGAGGCTCGCCTGGGTGTCCAGGGCCACCGCCTGGACCGGGACCGCCTGAGCATAGTTATCGACTAGGGCCCCTGCGCCCCTTGGAAAGCCGATGAAGGGCGCCTCCACGCCGGCGGCCCGGACCCGTCGGATGATTTCCTGGTGCGGCCTGATGACGACGCGATCGAAGACATCCTCGGAGAGGCCCTCCGCCCAGCTCTCGAAGAGCTTCAGGACCTGGGCCCCGCTTCGGACCTGCATGACGAGATAGCGTGCGGTCGCCTCGACAAGGATCTCCAGGATCTGGTCAAGCTGGTCGGCGCTTTCATAGGCGAAGGCTCTGGCTCGCGCACGATCCGAACCCCGGCCTTCGATCATGTAGGTCGCCACGGTCCAGGGCGCGCCCGCAAATCCGATAAGCGCCCTCTCCGGCTCGAGACGGGCGCGGACGCGGGACAGGGTTTCACCTATGGAGGACAGACGCCCAGTCGACGCCTCGATCTCCTCCCTCAAGGACTCTGTCGCCGGAAGCGGGCCCAGCCTGGGCCCTTCCCCGGCCTCGAACCACACTTCCTGGCCCAGCGCCTGGGGGATCAGCAGGATGTCTGCGAAGACGATCGCCGCATCAAAGGGGAACCGCCGCATGGGTTGCAGGGTCGCCTCGGCCGCCATTTCGGGGTCGTAGCAGAAGGCGAGAAAGTCCTTCGCCCGGGTTCTCAGCTCGCGGTACTCCGGCAGGGAGCGCCCGGCCTGACGCATGAACCAGACCGGGGGTCGCTCGAAGCACTCTCCGGCAAGGGTTCTGAGAAGTTTGGGGACGGGTGCATCTGTCATGCCCCCTTAAACCCCGGTCAGGCGTCAGGCTCAAGCGGCCGGGGCCTCCTCGACCCTGTCCTTTCTCATCCTGTTTTCTTTTTTTGGGTGTTGGAAGAAGTTGGGCCGGCGCAAAGTGTGGGCAACCCGCGTCATGGGCCTCCGTTCACCTGATCTCCCCACCCCCGTCAACAGGCCCGGCTTTCCCCTGTGGATGACGGAGTTTCTTAAACGATTGATAAAATTACGAAAATCTTTTCCTGGTGTGAGTTCGGACGGCGTCTTGAACACCGGGTTCACTTTTCATTAAGGCTGTGGAGAAAGAGGTCACAAGAGACTGGCGCGGTGGATCAAACCGCCCTTTGGCGCCCGCCTTGCGGCCAGGGTGTTCAGCGGCGGTCGTTCCGGGGCTTTTCTCCCCAAGACCGATGACTTGGGTTAAGAGGCGGTTGACAGGTTCATCCCCAGAAAAGACGTCCTCTTCCCGCCTGCGCCGCCGACCAGAGCCCTCCGCCGCATGACCTCCGCCTCGCGCTTCGCCACCTATTTCCACGTTCACCTCGTCTCGGATTCGACGGGAGAGACGTTGAACGCCATGGCGCGGGCGGTCTGCGCCCGGTTCGAGAACGTGCTTCCCATCGAGCACTATTACGCCCTCGTGAGATCTCCGAGACAGGTCGAGAGGGCGCTCGCCGAAATCGAAGACGCCCCGGGCGTCGTCATGCACACGATTGTCGACGATAGCCTGCGGGCGGCCCTGGAAGATGGCTGCCGACGCCTCGAAATGCCCTGTATCGCTGCTCTTGACCCCCTGGTCTCGTCCCTGTCGCGCTATCTCGGAGCGGTCCTGACGCGCAGGGTCGGGGTGCAGCATGTGCTCGACACGGACTATTTCAACCGGATGGACGCTCTCAACTTCGCCATAGGCCACGATGACGGCCAGGGCGGACAGGAGCTTGACCAGGCCGACGTCGTCCTGGTCGGGGTGTCCAGAACCTCCAAGACGCCGACCTGCATCTATCTGGCGCACCGCGGCGTAAGGGCGGCCAATGTGCCGCTGGTTCCGGGGCGCGGCCCGCCCGAGAACCTCAGGAACCTGTCTTCAGCCCTCGTCGTCGGCCTCACCATTTCGCCGGACCGCCTGATCCAGATCCGGCGCAACCGCCTGTTGTCCCTGAAGGAATCCCGGGACACCAGCTATACCGACATCGAAGCGGTTCGCGAGGAGGTGGTCCAGGCCAGGCGGCTTTATGAGCGCCAGGGCTGGCCCGTGATCGACGTCACCCGTCGCTCGGTGGAGGAAACCGCCGCGGCGGTGCTGAACCTTCTGCAGTCCTCCCGGGCGGCCGGGGAGACTCCCTCATGAACCCTCCACCCGTCATCCTCGCCTCGAAAAGCGCAGCCCGCGCTGCAATCCTGAGATCCGCCGGCGTGCCGTTCGACACCCGGGACGCCGGCGTCGACGAAGGTGTGCTGAAGGAAGAGATGCTGTCCAGGGGGGCCGGTCCTGCGGAGGTGGCCGTCGCCCTGGCTCGCGAAAAGGCCCTGGCGGTTTCGCGGAGCCACCCGGGCTTCGTGATCGGGGCCGACCAGACCCTCGACTTCCAGGGACGACTGTATGACAAGCCCGGGACCCTGCAGTCGGCGGCCGAGAGGCTCAGGGCGATGCGGGGCCAGCCGCACGCCCTTCACTCCGCCGTGTCGGTCGCCCGCAGGGGAGAGGTCGTGTGGCAGACCCTTTCCAGCGCGGAACTCGACATGCGGGAATTCAGCGACGCTTTCCTGGAGGACTATATCGCCCAGGAAGGATCCGATCTTCTCACCTCGGTCGGGGCCTACAAGCTGGAGGGACGCGGCGTGCAGCTCTTCTCGGACATCCGCGGCGACTACTTCACCATTCTCGGACTGCCGCTGCCGGGCCTTCTCGCCTTCCTGAGACGGGAGGGGATCCTTCTGTCGTGAGTCTCACCGCCGCAACCCGCCTGGCGGCCGTGGTCGGCCGCCCGATCCGGCACTCCCTGAGCCCGGTCCTGCACAACGCCTGGCTGGAGGCCGCCGGGCTCGACGGCGCCTTTGTCGCCCTGTCGGTGTCGGAGGGCCGTTTCGCGGCCTTCGTCGAAGCCTTCCGCGGTGGGTCACTGGCGGGGGTCAACGTCACCCTGCCGTTCAAGACCGAGGCGCTGGCGGCGGCGGACCTCGCCTCGGAGAGGGCCCTGGAGGCCGGCGCGGCGAACCTCCTGCTTTTCGACCCCGATGGCCGGGTGCGGGCGGACAATACCGATGGCGAGGGCCTCCTCTACGCCTTCGCGCGGCAGGCGCCGGATTTCCGGCCGGACCAGGGCCCTCTGGTCATCTTCGGGGCGGGCGGCGCGGCGCGGGGTGCGGCCGCCGCCTTTCTGGCCGCCGGTTGCCCGGAGGTCCGGATCATCAACCGGACGCGATCCAGGGCGGAGGATCTCGCCGCCCTGTTCGGCCGGCGCGTCCGGGTGGGGGAACCCGGAGACGGAAGTCTCCTTGAAGACGCCGCCGCCCTCGTGAACGCCAGCTCCGCAGGCCTCGCCGAGGACCCGCCATCGCCGCCCGACTTCGGGTCGGCGCCGGCCTCCGCGGTGGCCCTGGACATGACCTATCGGCCCC
>JBJTEN010000042.1:0-11090 GCA_046092925.1 Phenylobacterium sp.
GCTCGGGCTGCCGGCGACCGACGCCTCCATCTCCGGGTGTTTCCCGTCTTTACGGGTCCGACAACCCCCGTAAACCCGCCCGGGGGCCTCCCTGCAGCCGGGGGGCCCCTCGACCGACTCCACTCTAGGCCTCCGCGGCGGGGGTCTCAACCCGCCGTTCGGCTTCACGCTTCCGCAGAACGCCGCTAGGAACACCGGGAAGGCTCGGAATGTCAGGGGTCAAGATGAAGCTTGTCGTCACAGGTGGAGCCGGATTCATCGGCTCGGCCGTTGTCCGTAGGGCCATTGGCGAAGGTCGAAAGGTCGTCAATCTCGACGCCCTGACCTATTCCGCCAGCCTGGAGAATGTCGCCTCCGTGGCCGGCGACCCCGGATACGCCTTCGAGCACGCCGACATCTGCGACGCGGCCGCGGTGGCCGCCGCCTTCGAGCGCCACCAGCCGGACGCCGTCATGCACCTGGCGGCCGAGAGCCATAACGACCGGGCCATCGACGGTCCCTTGGACTTCGTCCGCACCACCGTGATGGGTACGGCGGTCCTGCTGGAGGCGGCGCGACGCTACTGGTCCGCACTGCCGCCCGGCCGCCGCGAGGCCTTCCGCTTCCACCATGTCTCGACGGACGAGGTCTTCGGCGCCCTGGGCGAGGGCGGCGCCTTCAGCGAGGCCACGCCCTACGACCCCAACTCGCCCTACTCCGCCTCCAAGGCCGGCGCCGACCACCTCGTGCGCGCCTGGGGGCGGACCTTTGGCCTGCCGGTGGTGATCACCAACTGCGCCAACAACTCTGGCCCCTTCCAGTTCCCCGAAAAGCTCATCCCGACGGTGGTGGTGCGGGCCCTGGATGGCAAGACCATCCCGGTCTACGGCGACGGGCGGCAGGTGCGCGACTGGCTGCACGTGGACGACCACGCCGAGGCGCTGCTCACCGTGCTGGATCGCGGCCGGCTGGGCGAGACCTACTGCATCGGCGGCGACTCCACGCGCCGCAACATCGAGATCGTCCGCATGCTCTGCGAGGCGCTGGACCGCCATGCCCCGGCCAATACCCCCCACGCCGAGAAGATCACCTTCGTCACCGACCGGCCGGGCCACGACTTCCGCTACGCCATCGACGCCTCGAAGATCCGCGACGAACTCGGCTGGACCCCCCGAACGCCGGTCCCCCAGGGCCTGGAGGAGACCGTGCGCTGGTACGTTGAAAACCCGGCCTGGTGGCAGGCCATCCGCGACCGCGGCTTCGCCTCCGAACGCCAGGGCCTCTCAGGCGGCGGGTAAGGGTTCGGGGGCGGGCTCAGGCGCAACGACCTCGGCGGGGCGGTCCTTCAGGGCGCGGAGGTCCTGGTAGACAATCAGGGCCACCAAGGGCCAGAGGCAAGACAGCAGGAAGAACAAGATAAGGGTCACCGCAATCGTCGGCAGGACGATGACGAGGGAAGCGCCCGGCCCCGCCGCCTTGGAGACGAGGTAGCTGAGAAAGGAAGGGACAATGGCCAGGGACAAGAGGATCAGCGTCAGGCCCAGGAGGCTCAGTATGTTGCCGGGAGTGAGCCTCCAGCTGACGGCCAGGGAGCCCCTCACATTCGTCCCCTCGAAGATCATCGCCGGCAGGGCCTGCCCGAAGACCAGGAGGAAGACCACGCCGGGGACCACAAGGGCCGAGAATCCCGTCAGGGCGCCAAGGCCGAGGACAAGGACCAGCGAGGCGAGCGGCAGGAGGGGCGGGTCCGGCCTGTAGAAGACCTCCCGGGACTGCGGGCGCAAGCCGGCCCGGACCTCGGCTGCGATCCGGTACTGGGCGACGAGCAGGCAGAGGGCGACATAGGCCTGGATAATCCACCAGAGGACAATGCTGACCAAGGGCAGGGCCTCTGCAACCTTGGCGCCCAGGCCCGAGGCCCCGAGCCCCCCGACCACAAGGACCGTCCTGAGGATCAGGGGAGGAAGAACAAACACAAGCGCCAGGATGACCACCAGTCCCAGGGCGGCGAGGTTGAGGAGCAGCAAGGGGCCAATGGCCCTGGGCAGCAGACTCAGCCCCTCCCGGAGGGTCCGGAAGACCCCCAGACGACCGGGAGAGCGGGCTGTATCCACCATTTGCATCCTTCCGTCAGATCAGGGGCGCCGGAGCCGAAGCCTCATGCAGGCGGCGCAGGTCGAGGAAGGCGTGGGTGTAGAGGACGGCGATGAAGACGCCGACGAAGCCCTCAACGGCGGAGGAAATGATCGAGAAGATGCCGCCGGCGGGCCCGGGCAAGGTGCTGGCGAGACCCAAGGGCAGACTGACAACGACCCCGACCCCGATCAGGATCAGGCCATTCAGCAGGACCAGCCCCAGAAGGCGCCACCGGTTGCCGCGGGTCAGGTCCCGGCTCCGTTTCAGCGCGGCGATCGGTGAGAGACCCTCAAGGATGCAGGCCGGAAGGGCCACACACAGCATCAACAGGATGAAGATCCCCGGCAGGACGAAGGCGATGAGACCGAGGAAGGTGAGAAACACGCAGGCCAGGGTCGTCAGGACGACGTTCACCAGCGTCGGAAGGGCGGCCTGGACCGCCGGGGCGAAATCCAGGCTGGCGTGGGTCCCGAGAGGTCCCTCGGTCGCCCGGGCGGCCAGTGTCTGTGAGATGGCGCCCAGGACCACCAGGAGCAGGATTCCCACAAGGACAAGCCCGGGCGAGACGTCGGAGGGATCGGGCCCGTTGATGCCCGAACGTGACAGCGCCAGATGCGCAATCCCGAACATGAGTCCCGTGAAGACGAAGAAAAGCGGCTTGGCCTTGAGTGTCGAAAAGGCCTGATTGAAGACCCCGCCGACATTCAGCTTGCCCGACGTCATTGAAGTCTCGGTCACGTTTTCCCCCTCTGGCCGAAATCAAGCCTTACCCGGAGTAAGGCATAGTCGGTGGTGGTCGTCGAGGGGCCCTAGACCCGGCCCGTACAGGCCTCCAGCGCGTCGGCCGGCTCGGCGCCTTCCAGGTGGATGAGGGACCAGACGGCGAGGAACAGGAGGGGCCAGGCGCCCTTGCCCCCGGGGGAGAAGGCGGCGGCGACGGCCTCGGGCGCGCGCAGGCGGCGGACGGCGGCGACCTCGGCCACCCTCGGGGCGATATCGGCGGCGCGGGGGGCGATCCAAGCCTCGACGGGGACGGTGAAGCCCTGCTTGCGGGCCCAGGGCGCCGCCGACGGGCAGGTGCGCGCCAGCCAGGTCCGCAGGAGATACTTCCCGAACCGGCCGCGCACCTTGAACCGGTCCGGCAGGGTGAAGGCGAAGTCCGCCACCGCGGGGTCGAGGAAGGGGGTCCGTCCCTCCAGGCCATTGGCCATCAGGCAGCGGTCCAGCTTGATCAGCAGGTCATTGGGCAGCCAGGTGGCCACATCCGACCACTGGGCCGACTGGAGGGCGGAAAGGCCCCGGGGCGCACGGCCGGCCTCGCGCCAGCGGGCGAGCACCTCGGGACGGTCGGGACGCGGGTCGGCGGGGCGAGCGCCCTGGAGGGGGGGGCTCAGCGCCCGGCGATAGCGTCCGTAGCCGCCGAACAGCTCGTCGCCCCCCTCCCCCGTCAACACCACGCGCAAGGTGTCCCGGGCCGCCTCGGCCAGCCGGTAGGTCGGCAGGGCGGCATAGTCCGCCGTGGGATCGTCCAGGGCCAGGGCCACCCGAGGCATCAGACGCCAGAACTCGGTTTCATCGAAGCGCACCTCGCGCCAGTCGAGGTCGAGGGCCCGGGCCACCCGCTCGGCCTGGCCGCGCTCGTCGGCGGCGCCGGGCATGTCGAAGCCGCAGGTGAAGGCGGTGACCGGCCTCTCGGCCAGCCGGACCATCAGGGTGGCGATGGCGGCGCTGTCGATCCCTCCGGACAGGAAGAGGCCGAAGGGGGCGTCGGACCTCTGGTGCACCCGGACGCTCTCCTCCAGCACGGCGTCGAGCTGGTCGATGAGGACGGCCTCGTCGCTATCCCGCCGGGGAGAGCGGGCCGGCAGGCAGGGCCGGGTCTCGTGCGCGATAAGCCCTGCGGGCGTCACCTCCAGGATTTCGCCGGGCGCCAGCCGGCGCAGGGCCGGGAAGATGGTCGCCTCCCCCGTGGTGTAGGACAGGCCCAGGAGGTCTTCCGCAGCGGAGGCGTCCATCACCGGATCGATCAGGCCCGCCGCCAGGAAGGCGCGGGGTTCGGAGGCGAAGATGACCGCCCCGTCCCGCTCGAGGATGTAGAGGGGCTTGATGCCGAAGGGGTCCCTCACCAGCCAGGTGCGCCCATCGCCACCCACCAGGCAGAGGGCGTACATGCCGCGCAGCCGGCGGAAGGCGTCCGGCCCTTCCCGGTCGTAGAGATGCAGCAGGGGCTCGAAGTCCGAGCCCGTCGCCAGCAGGGGGCCGAGGCCGTGGTCCTGCGCCAGCTCGAGGTAGTTGTAGATTTCGCCATTGCCCACCACCACGGAGCCGGCGGCGTGCAGGGGCTGCCATCCCCCTTCGAGGTCGATAATGGAAAGACGGGCGTGAGCGAGGTTCGCGCCGGGCAGTCTCTCGGTGCGGATCCCGTCCGGTCCCCGGTGCGCCAGGGCGGCGATCAGGTCGGCGGCGAGGCGTTCGCCGTTCAGCACGCCGGCTATGCCGCACATCAGCCCGCCCCGTACTCTGCGAAGAGCTCGCGCCAGCGGGCGACGACGGCGTCGGGAGAGAATTCCCCGGCGACCCGGGCGAGGCCGGCCCCGGCCAGGCGGGCGCGGGCGGCGGGATCGTCCATGAGGTCGCGGGCGGCGGCGGCGAGGGCGGCGGGGTCATCCAACGGGACCAGGCGTCCGTCCTGGCCGTCCCGGATCAGGGCCGCCGGCCCGGTGGAGGCGGCGGCCACCACGGGCAGGCCGTGCGCCCAGGCCTGGATGATCACATTGCCCAGGGGCTCGTAGCGGGAAGGAAAGAGGCAGAGGTCCGCCGTGCGATAGAGGGCCGAAGCGTCGGTGCGCCAACCCAGGAAGCGCACCCGCCGCGACAGGCCCAGGCCCTCGGCCAGGGCCTTCAGCCGCCCCTCCTCCGGACCGGCGCCGGCGATCCAGAGGAAGGCGTCGGGCAGGCGGACCAGGGCTTCAAGGGCCACGTCATGGGCCTTGGCCTCATGCAGCCGGCCCATGGCCAGCAGCAGGGGCGCATCCTCCGGCGTCTCGAGGCCGGCGCGGTCCACGGGTCCGGCGTCGGCGGCGGGCGCGGCGAAGTTGGGGATGTAGCGGACCCGGCCCGCCGGCCAGCCCTGGGCGACGATCCAGTCGGCGATGTCCTCGGTGTTGGCGACCAGGGCGTCGAAGCCACGATAGTATTTGAGGTTGTAGTAGCCCCCCAGCCGCCCGACCCGGGCCCAGGGTCCTTTTGGCGTATGCCGGGCGGCGCGGTTCATCCAGGCCAGGGCGAGGCTGGTCCCGGTTCGGCGGGCGAACCGCGCGGCCAGGGGCGTGGTGAAGAGGTCGAGGGGGCCGCCGAACCTCAGCACCCGGGTCGGCGTACCGGCCGACTGCAGGGCGGCCTGCCGCCGGGGATTGGCGCGCAGGGCCGCCGACTGCGCCACCCCGGCCCCGGCCAAGGCCGTGACCAGGTCGACGAAATAGGTCTCCGCGCCGCCTTCGCCGGCCGTTCCCAGGAGATGCAGGACGCTCATCGCAGGAGAGACCCTAGCAAGCCGCGCCCCGCTTCCCAAGCGGCTTGAAGCGCGCGACGCCAGACCCTATAAACCGCCCCTCGCCGAAAGGCCCGGCGGCTGGGTAGCTCAGATGGTTAGAGCGGTGGATTCATAACCCACAGGTCGGCGGTTCGATCCCGCCCCCAGCTACCAGTCCGGAGGGCTTTGGCCGGCTTGATCCGCTCGCCCCGCCAGGGGGTGGTTGACCTCCCGGCGCATGAACACCCGGCGGCTTTCGTCCAGACCGCGCGCCAGATTCTGGCGGCGGATGTCGTCGAGCGCCGCAGGCAGGACCTCGATCACCTCGAACCCGATCCGGCTGTACCAAGGAGCGTTCCAGGGAATGTCCCGGAAGGTGGAGAGCACCAGCGCCTCGAGGCCCGCCGCGCCGGCGAGGGACCCGGCCTTGTCCAGCAGGCCGGCGCCGAGCCGCCTTCCTGAGAACTCCGGCAGGACATCGAGCTGTTCGATGTAGAGGACGGCCTCGAGGGGCCGGAACCGGATCGCGGCGACGGGGCGATCGTCGGGCAAGGTCGCCACCCACAGGCCACCGGCCTCAAGTCGTTCCGCGAGCAGTCCTTCCGGGGCTGGAGGGTCCTGGGCGATCCAGGCTTGGTGCGTCTCCAGAAACCTCTGCGCAGCCTCGCGCTCGATGGCGGCTATGGCGCGAAGTTCCGATGTCCTGGCCAGCCGGATCGTAACGCTCGCAGATGTCGCAGGCCTCAAATGATCCATCCGTTTCCGAGGCTGGAGAGGGAGACGCCGACCAGGATGACCTGGTCGCCGTTGCCCATGTCGACCACAACGTCAGCGCCGACCTGGGCGATTGTCCGCGAGGGGTTCCCTTCCAGCTTCAGGCGGTCACCTTCGGCGGAGTTGAAGTCTGTGATCCGGTCGATGCCGGCGCCGGCCAGACTGTGGAACAGGTCCGCCCCCGGACCACCGCTGAGGGTGTCGCCACCCTTGTCGCCCCACAGCCAGTCATCGCCGGCGCCCGCCGACACGGAGTCGTCCCCCTGGCCGCCGCGCACCCAGTCGTTGCCCGCCCCGCCATCTACAGTGTCATTGCCCATATTGCCGTAGACGATGTCAAAGCCGGCGTCGCCGAACAGCAGGTCATTATCCTTGCCGCCCACCACCCAGTCCGCGCCATCGTTGCCACGCAGGGTGTCGTTCCCCATGTTTCCGTTGATGTCGTCGAAGCCAGAGCCGCCGGAGACCGAGTCGTCGCCGGCATCGCCGCGTACATAGTTCGCACCGCTGAGCAGGCTGATGACGTCATTGCCATCCTGCCCGTATACGGTCTCCCCTCCGGTCCGGCTGATGGTGTCGGCCCCGGAGGTTCCACGGATATAGTCCCACTCCACCACGAAATAGAGGCTGTTGGACGGGTTGACGTCATTCCACTTGTAAGCCGTTCCGATCCCGCCCGACGGCTGTGGCCAGGACTGAAGCCCGAAGGCCAGCGCGTCCTGCACGCCGCCGAAATTGTCGGGCTCGACGCCGAGGGCGCCTGCGCCCCAGTTCGAATAGCCCGATGCCACGAGGGATCCGTCTCCCCAGCGCCAGGTCCCCTCGACGTCGGCGTCGGAGCCTCCCAGCCAAAGGTAACGCGCGCCGCCCCCATCGCTGGCGGTCGGTGCGGCGTCGAGCCCGGTCTCCAGCTGCGTCATGGTGATCAGCGCCTGGTTCTCGGAGGCGCTGGTGATGTAGGCGAGATGTCCGCCCTGGCTCTCGGCCCACGTCCTGGCGGCCGACCAGGTCATGGCTGTCTTGACGATCTGGTAGGTGTGACCGGCGGCGTAGTAGGTCCCCATGCGAACGACTCCCTGACAAAGCTCTTTCCAACCCGTGCACTGCAGAAAGTGAAGGGTGTGAGAACCGACAGGGATAAGCAGGTTTAACCTTGCGCGGCCGGACGCCCGGACTCACCTTCATCCCTAGGCGGGGATCACGCATGCTGGCCCCCGACAGATCGTTCCGGACATGGAGACGCTGATGTGGACCAGGGCGCCGAGGGGCGGGTCGAAGACGCCGGCACCTGGTCGACGCAAGATACGGATGGTCCTGGCCACAGCGCTGGTGACCCTTGGCGCCTGCGCCACCCAGCCCTACACGCCGTCGCCCGATGCTCCCGGGTTCGTATCGGGGCTCCTGCACGGGTTTCTCAGCTGGTTCGCGCTGATTGCGCACATCTTCAGCCCTGAAATCCGAATCTACGCCTACCCCAACGATGGCGGCTGGTACGACTTCGGTTTCCTCCTGGGGGTCACCGCCTGGGGCGGAATAGCCGCCGCCATGTCCGATTAGGGACTCACCGCACTCTGACGCCCGTCTGACGACCTGCATGTTTTCAGTCGAAGCCGGCCGCTTTCCCCGACACAGGAACAAAAGAAGGCCCGAGCTGACGCCGGGCGGAGGCGCGCCGCGGCGACAGGTTCAATCGGCCGCCTCGAGCGCGCCCGAGATGGCCGCAAACAAAGCCTCTACATTGATCGGCTTTCCGACGTGACCGCTGAAACCCTGCTCCGCGTAATGCTGGACCTGCCCCGGGAGGACATTGGCGGAAAGGGCGATGATCGGAATGCTCGCGGCCCTTCCTGAGAGCTTCCGGATCGCCTGGGTCGCAGAGACGCCGTCCATGACCGGCATCTGGATGTCCATCAGGACGAGATCGAACGCCTCCCCGGTCACCATCTCCACAGCCTCGGCCCCATTGGCCGCGAAACTCAGCTTCACGCCGGTATCCTTGAGCATGGCGTCCATCAACTCGCGATTCGCCGGGTTGTCTTCCGCCAGCAGGATCCTGACCGGCCGGGCAAGATCGACGGCCGGCGTCCGAGCCGACTCTTCCGCAGGTTCGGTGACATCCAGTTCGACCGTCACGGTAAAGCACGAACCCCGTCCGACCTCGCTCTCGACGGTTATGCTTCCCCCCATCAATTCAATCAGGCGGCGCGAGATCGCCAACCCCAGGCCCGTCCCCCCATAGCGCCGGCTGATGGAGCCATCGGCCTGGGAGAACCGGTCGAAGAGTTTGGAAATCTGTGCTTCCGACATTCCGAGGCCGCTGTCGGCAACCTGGATCGTGAGCAGGGCGCGGCCCGGATCGCGTCGCTGAGCCTCCACAGCGACCTTGATCGTCCCCTCATCCGTAAACTTGATGGCGTTGGACAGAAGGTTCAAAAGAACCTGGTTTATCCTCATATCGTCGCCAAAGAGCCAGACTGGCGTTCCGTCGCCCAGGGACGGATGAAAGTGACATTGAACAAGAAGTCCTTTTTTCTCCGCCTGCGGCGCCAGAAGCGCCACCGCGTCTTCCACAAGACGGTCGGGTTTGAATGGCCTCAGATCGAGCTCAAGAGCTCGATTCTCAAGCTTTGAAAGATCAAGAATATCATTTACAACATTCAATAATGTTCGACTTCCCATGGAAATCTTACTTGTGTAAGATTTTATTTGTTCAATTGAAATATCCTCTTTTTCAATTAGGTCTGAAAATCCGATAATGCTTGTTAGTGGAGTCCTTAATTCATGACTCATGTTCGCAAGGAACTGTGACTTCGCCTCCGTCGCCGCATCAGCTTCGGAGAGCGCCTTGACGAGGGCTCTCTCGGCGTCCTTGCGTTCCGTAATGTCACGCAAGACGTCTACCCATTCAATCAGATCACCAAAGACAGTATGGGCTGGCCTTGGATTTCCTTCCAACCAGACCCGACTTCCATCCTTGCGTATTGTCAGGACCTCAGTTGGACCTATAGAGCGCCTGGCTACAGTTACGCTCTTCAGGATTTCTGAAGAATTTGGATGAACTTTATTATCGATCAGACTGAGGATCGGCTTACAAATCAGCTCATCGGGTTCATACCCGAGCATCGATTTTACCGCAGGGGATACAAAGGTGAAAATTCCTTCTGATGAATATCGGATTATAAGATCTTTTGTATTTTCCGCAATAAATCTGAATCGACGCAACTCCTCCAAATCGATCTTCATATCGTTTAATTGAGAGGTTACGTCTACATTTACACCTATTACTTCTGGACCACTAATTTGTATTCGACAAACTACCCTTGAATGCATCTGTTTGATCTCGCCATTTGGCAATAAAATCCTGTAGTAAGTCGATACGGGATTCTTGCTTGTAAAGGCCTTGGCTAAGAACCGGGTGACATGATTCCGGTCGTCCGGGTGATAGCGTGCGACAACTTCACTCGGCGTACATCCGGGCTCAAGATCAAACAGCTCGTACATGGCAGGCGACCATTCAAATCGGCCATCCGCAAAATACCTCCAAGCCGCTACGCCGGAAAGCTGAAGTAAAAAATCTTCCTCGCCCAACATACTGGATGGATAGTACTGCATATTCTCATCCTCATGCCCCCATGAGGCAAATCATCGCTCATTCAGGTTAAGCCAGAGTTTCGTCCCTGAATTGGTGTGGAAAGGCGACCAACAAAGCCAAGCTCGGGACGTCTTGGAATGCAAATTCACACCGGGGGACGGTGAAGGTCAGCCTCTCCAAGCACATTCCATCCTGCAAAGCGCGGGACCTTGGGCAGGTAGGCGCTCTCCGCGTCGAGGGTGGAGAAACCCGCTCCTGCAATCAGGGGCAGGATTGGTCGCGTCAGTCGACAGCCCCCCGCCAGACGCTTCCAGAGCGGCTCGATCCGCCTCTGCCAGCGGGCGACGTCCACATCCGGGGAAAGACCATGCTCGCAGTAGAACAGCCGGCCGCCCGGCTTGAGAACGCGCCGGGCTTCCGCGAGGGCCCGCTCCGGGGAGTGGACCGAACACAGGGTGAAGGTGCAGACCACGCTGTCAAAACTGGCCGCCTCGAACGGCAGGTCCTCGGCGACTCCGGCCAGAATCTCGACCTGAAGCCCTTCCGGTCGCGGGGCGGCTTCGGCCATGGCCCTCAGTTCAGGCGCCGGGTCGACGCCGCTCACCGACGAGACCCTCGCCGGGTCATAAAGGGCGAGGTTCAGGCCCATGCCCACGCCGAGTTCCAGGACGCGCCCGCTTGCGCGGGGCACGAGGCGCCGGCGCGGGCGCATCATCTGGGGACCTGAGCAGGCGCACGCCAGGAACTTCGGCAGGATCGTTCGCTCATACCAGCTCGCCATGGACATTTCCCCTGTGATCGACCGGACCACAATGCCGGTCCACGGCGCACCTGCAAGCCCGCGCTCACCGCCAAGGGAATGACGAAGGGTCAGGCGGCGGCGATGCTCCCCCCCATCCCCCCGGGCAAGTTCTCACGAACGACCTGGAGCAACTGATCAGGCTTCATCGGCTTCTCGATAACGCCGTTCATTCCCGCGCCGAGATAAGCGGCCGCCTCTTCGGCGTCGGCGTTGGCGGTCAGGGCGATGATCGGGATCTGGCCGACCGGATCGGGAAGAGCACGAATGCGGCGGGT
>JBJTEN010000043.1:0-5225 GCA_046092925.1 Phenylobacterium sp.
GGCACGGAGACCGAAGGCTGGAAGACCCCGGCGGCGCCGGGATCGTCCCGCCGGGGCATGACCCCCTTCAGGGCGTTGGTGATCTCTTCACCGGTCAGGGTCTCGTACTCGAGCAGGGCCTTGGCGAGTTTGTGCAGGTCCTCGATCCGTTCCGTCAGGATCCGCTTGGCCTCGTCATAACCGCTCTGGACCAGGCGCTTGACCTCCTCGTCGATGATCCGCGCCGTCTCTTCGGAGACGTTCTGGGTCCGCGAGACCGAGTGACCGAGGAAGACCTCATCCTGGTTCTCGCCGTAGGAGACGACCCCCAGCCGGTCAGAGAAGCCCCACTTCGTCACCATCGCCCGGGCCAGACGGGTGGCCTGGTCGATATCGGAGGAGGCGCCCGAGGTGATCTTCTCCCGACCGAAGATGATCTCTTCCGCCAGCCGGCCGCCCATCAGGATGGCGAGGCGGGAGGTCATCTGCTGGTAGCTCATGGACAACTGGTCCCGCTCCGGCAGCTGCATCACCATCCCCAGGGCCCGGCCGCGGGGGATGATCGTCGCCTTGTGGACGGGGTCGGAGGCCGGAACGCTAAGGGCCACCAGGGCGTGGCCGCCCTCGTGATAGGCGGTCAGGCGCTTTTCGTCGTCGGTCATGGCCATGGACGTGCGCTCGGCGCCCATCATGACCCGGTCCTTCGCGTCCTCGAAGTCGCGCTGGGTGACCATCTTCCTGTTCTTGCGCGCCGCCATCAGGGCCGCCTCGTTGACCAGGTTGGCCAGATCGGCGCCCGAGAAGCCCGGCGTGCCGCGGGCGATGGTGCGGATGTCGACGTCCGCAGCCAGGGGCACGTTGCGCATGTGCACGCGCAGGATCCGCTCACGGCCGTTCACGTCGGGATTGCCCACCACGACCTGGCGGTCGAAGCGGCCCGGCCGCAGAAGGGCGGGGTCCAGCACGTCCGGCCGGTTGGTCGAGGCGATGACGATGATGGCGTCGGACGGGTCGAAGCCGTCCATCTCCACCAGCAGCTGGTTGAGGGTCTGCTCGCGCTCGTCATTGCCGCCGCCGAGGCCCGCGCCGCGATGGCGGCCGACCGCATCGATCTCGTCGATGAAGATGATGCAGGGGCTGTTCTTCTTGGCCTGCTCGAACATGTCGCGCACGCGGCTGGCGCCGACGCCGACGAACATTTCCACGAAGTCCGAACCGGAAATGTAGAAGAAGGGCACCCCGGCCTCGCCCGCCACGGCGCGGCCCAGCAGGGTCTTGCCGGTCCCGGGGGGGCCGACCATCAGGGCGCCCTTGGGAATCTTTCCGCCCAGACGCTGGAACTTTCCCGGGTCCTTCAGGAAGTCGACGATCTCGGAAAGCTCTTCCTTGGCCTCGTCCACCCCGGCCACGTCCTCGAAGGTCACGCGGTTGCGGTTCTCGGTCAGCATCTTGGCCTTGGACTTGCCAAAGCCCATGGCGCCGCGGGCGCCACCCTGCATCTGGCGCATGAAGAAGATCCAGATGGCGACCATGATCAGGATCGGCAGCAGCTGCAGCAGGATGGTCCCGGCGCTCATGCCGCCCGGCGGCTTGACCTTGATGTCCACGTTCCGGGCCTCGAGGCGCTTGACCAGGTCTTCCTGGTTGTTCGGCGTGGTCGAGGCGAAGGTCTTTCCGGCGGCGTCCGTCAGGATGATCTTCGGCCCGGCGAGCTCCACCGACCTCACATTGCCGCTGTCGATCTTGGTGAGAAGCTGGGAATAGCTGATCTCATTGACCGTCGCAGTGCGCTGGTTCGGGTTCATCAGCGCATAGGAGCCCGCCAGGGCGAGGATGATGGCGGCCCAGATGCCGAGGTTGCGAAAATTCATTGGCGTCCGATCCGAGTGGTGAAAGCCGGTTCCGCCTCAAGATAGGCGCCGGCCCGAAGAATCTCCAGCAGTCCTGCAATGGACCGGCCACGGAACGACAAGAAGGCCGTACGGCGTGCGCACGGCCCTTTCGATCTCCCGAAAATCGGGTCTCTGAGGCGGATCAGCGGGCGGGCTTCTTGGGTGCGGCGATCAGCCCTTCGCGCTGGGCGCGCTTGCGGGCCAGCTTGCGGGCGCGACGGACGGCCTCGGCCTGCTGGCGGGCGCGCTTCTCCGAGGGCTTCTCGTAGTGCACGTGACGCTTCATCTCGCGGAACGAGCCCTCGCGCTGCATCTTCTTCTTCAGCGCCTTCAGGGCCTGGTCGACATTGTTGTCGCGCACGAAAATCTGAACCAGAGGTCTCTCTCCTGTCACCCGTTCCCGCTCGGCGTCGCCTCCGGGGAGGGCTCAGCGGCGAACGGACAATAGCCTTTCGTTCCCGACGGTCACCCGTCCGGACAGGCCGGGGGCAATAGCAGACCGGAAAACGCCTGTCCACGCCGGACACGCAGGGCGTTTGGCTCTATATGGAGGCCATGGATACTCAGGAAGATTCCGAGGCCTGGCTGCGGCGGGCGGAACAGGCCGTGCTGGACGCCGCTCTTGTCCGGGCGCCCGGCATGGGCTGGACCCCGGCCATGGCCGCCGCCGCCGGCGCCGACGCCGGTTTTTCTCCCGGCGAGACCGAGCTCATCCTGCCCTATGGCCCGGCGGACCTCGCGGCCCTTCTCTCCCGTCGGCATGACGCGGCGGCCCTCGCCGCCCTTCCGGACCCGGCCGGGCTCAAGATCCGCCAGCGCATCCGCGCCGCCGTTCTCGCCCGGCTGGACGCGGCGGCGGCCGACGCCCCGGCCGTACGGCGCTGCTCGGGCTGGCTGGCCCTGCCGCCCAACGCCGCCCAGGGCCTGTCCCTCGCCTGGGAGAGCGCCGACAGGCTCTGGCGCTGGGCCGGGGACGTCGCCGCAGACGAGAACCACTATTCCAAACGGACGATCCTGGCCGGCATCCTCATCGCCGCCCTCGCCGTGCGCCTGCAGGAAGGGGAGGCAGCGGCCGAGTCCTTTGTGGACGCGCGTATCGCCAACGTCATGGCCTTTGAGGCCTGGAAGGCCAGACAGAGGCCCGGAGAGCCCCTTCGCCGGGCGGCCGAAGCGCTTGGCCGTCTGAGGTACGGCGCGCCCGTCAATCCCCGGGGGTGAACCTCTGGGGCGTCCTGGCCGCGACGTCCTGGATCATCCGCATCAGCAGGTAGAGCCGCGGCGTGACGGTCGTCAGGTCGATCCATTCCTTGTCGGTGTGGAAGTTCCCGCCTACCGGGCCCAGGCCGTCGAGGGCGGGCGTGCCCGCCTCATGCGCCAGGGCCGACTCCGAGGCCCCTCCATTGCCGCCGGTTCCCAGTTCACGGCCCAGTTCGGCGTAGATGGCCTTGGCCCTGGCGGCGAGGGCGTCGGTGTGCGGGTTGTCCGGCAGGGGCGGGAAGGAGTTCTCGCGGCTGACCGTGACCTTGGTGTCCGGCACCTTCGTGTTCCGGGCGCTCTCCTCGAGGGTGGCCTGCACCCGATCCAGGTCCGCCTTGTCCCGGACTCGCACATTCACCTGCGCCCGGGCGTTCTCCGGGATGATGTTGTAGCGGCTCCCGGCCTGGATGATGGTCAGGTTGGCGGTCAGGCCGTCGCCGGATTTCGGCAGACCCTCCAGGGTCGCGAGCTGGTGGACCAGCTCGGTGGCGGCGTTGCGGCCCTCCTGCGGGGCGACCCCGGCGTGGGCGGGGCGGCCCTTCACGTCGATATTGAAGGTCGAGCTGCCCTTGCGCCAGACCGTCACCTTGTCCGGGGCGTCGCCGGGTTCGAGGTTCAGCTCCACGTCGTGACTCCTGACCAGGCGATCGATCAGGGCCCGGGTCCCCGGAGAGCCGCGCTCCTCGCTGGTTTCCAGCAGCAGGGTCAGGGTGTCGTGGTTGCGGAAGCCCCGGGCGGTCAGGATCTCCATGGCCAGGACGGCCTGGAGCACCCCGCCCTTCTCGTCGCCCACGCCGGGTCCCGTCGCCCGGTCGCCGCTCACGGAATAGGGCCAATTCGCCGCTGTGCCCGGCTCGAAGACCGTATCGATGTGGCCGATCATCAGGATCCTCGCCTTGCCCTTGCCCTTCAGGGTCGCGACGAGGTTGTCCGGGAGGCCGGGGATCTCTGCGGGCACCCGCTCCACCCGCGCGCCCATGGCCTCCAGTCGCGGCGCCAGGATGTCGAGCACCCGCTTGCCGCCCTCGATGTCGCCGGTGCCGGAGTCGATGTTGACCAGGGTCTCCAGCAGCTTCAGCTGCGCGGGGCGGACGGCTTCGGCGGCCTTCCAGAGGCCATCGTCCCTGCGCGGGCCCGCCATGGCGGGGGCTGCGGCGGCGGCGGCCGCGGCCAGCGCGAGGCCGAGGGTCATCCATTTCAGTCCGGCGGCGCGCATCATGTTGTCCCTTCCTCCCCAGGAGCGCTGACCATGGCCTCCCGGGTCACCGGCGGCAAGGCCCAGGGGCGGGGCCGGCGCGGCGGGTCGGCCGGCCGCCAGTCGCCCCCCGACAGGTCCAGGTTGAGGCCGTAGAAGGGATCGGCGTCCAGGGCGGCGCCCCAGCGCGCCCGCATCCAGGCCGCCTCCCGGGCGAACCGCGCCGCGTGCCGCGCCTCCAGGTCCGAGCCCCGCGAGGCCGACTCCCGGTGCAGCAGGTCCGCCTCCGGGGTCCAGACCACCTGCAGGCCCAGGGCGCCGATCCTCAGGCACAGATCGATGTCGTTGAAGGCCACCGGCAGGTTCTCCGCGTCGAAGCCCCCCGCCGCGTCGAACACCTGGCGCCGCACGGCGAGGCAGGCCGCCGTCACCGCCGAGGCGCAGCGCGCTGTCCGCAGCCGGTTCGAGGGGCCGGGATCCCGCGGCCCGGCGCCGACGCCCAGGGCTCCCGCCACCCGCGCCGCGCCAATGCCCAGGGCGACGCCCGCGTGCTGCACCCGCCCGTCGGGGAACCGCAGCAGGGCCCCCGCCGCGCCCACCTCCGGGCGCAGGGCCTGGGCCGCCAGGGCCTTCAGCCAGCCGGCCTCCCGCACCTCGACGTCATTGTTCAGGAAGACCAGAAGGTCGCCCTTCGCCTCGCGCACGGCGGCGTTGTTGATGGCCGAGTAGTTGAAGGGCCCCGGCGCCGGCAGGATGCGCACCCTCGGGTCCTGCGCCAGACGCGCGAACAGGGCCCGGGTGGCCTGCTCGGCGCTGTCATTGTCCACGACCAGCAGCTCCAGGTCCGGCCAGTCGGTGGCCTCCAGCACCCCCCGGGCGCAGGCCTCCAGCAGGTCCGCCCG
>JBJTEN010000044.1:0-5173 GCA_046092925.1 Phenylobacterium sp.
CAGCACGTCGACGGTGCGATCTGCGCTCAGCATGGACGCATAAAGATATCTTTATGTCTTTATGTCAACTCGCCGGGTTCAGGCGATCCCGTCGAGCACCCCGCTGAGGATGTTGAACAGCTTGCCGATCTCCGCCTCGCTGACGATCAGGGGCGGGGAGAGGGCGATGATGTCGCCCGTCGCCCGGACCAGCAGCCCGGCCTTCAGCGCCCTGACCAGAACCTCATAACCGCGGGCGCCAGGAGCGTCCTGCCGGGGGGCCAGCTCGATCGCCCCCATCAGGCCGATGTTCCGGATGTCGATCACGTTGGGCTTGCCGCGCAGGGCGTGGAGGCTGTCCTCCCAGGGGCCCGCCAGGGCCTTCACGCGGGTGAAGAGGCCGTCGCGCCGGTAGATCTCCAGGCTGGCGAGGGCTGCGGCGCAGGCGACCGGATGCCCGGAATAGGTATAGCCGTGGAAGAACTCGATGGCGGCGGGCGGGCCCTGGACGATGGCGTCATGGACCTTCCGGTGGGCGAAGACCGCGCCCATGGGCAGGGCCCCGTTGGTGATGCCCTTGGCGGTGGTCATGATGTCCGGGGTCACGCCCAGGGCCTGGGCGGCGAAGGGCTCGCCCAGCCGGCCGAAGCCGGTGATGACCTCGTCGAAGATCAGCAGGATGCCGTGCCGGTCGCAGATGGCGCGCAGGCGCTCCAGGTAGCCCCTGGGCGGCGGCAGGACCCCGGCCGATCCGGCCACCGGCTCGACGATCACGGCGGCGATGGTCTCGGCGCCGTGCAGGGCGACCAGGCGCTCCACCTCGTCCGCCTTCTCGGCGCCATGGTCGGGCAGGCCCCGGGAGAAGGCGTTGCGCTCGGGATCGAAGGTGTGGGCGATGTGGTCGACGCCCGGAAGCGTCACATAGGTCCGGCGGTTGTTCACCAGGCCGCCCACGGAAATGCCGCCGAAGCCCACCCCGTGATAGCCCTTCTCGCGGCCGATCAGGCGCACCCTCTGGCCCTCGCCGCGGGCCCGGTGATAGGCCAGGGCCATCTTCAGGGCGGTGTCCACCGACTCCGAGCCCGAATTGGTGAAGAAGATCCGGTCGAGGCCGGGCGGGGCGACCTCCGAGAGGGCGGCCGCCAGCCGGAAGGGCAGGGGATGGCCCATCTGGAAGGTCGGGGCGAAGTCCAGGGTGGCCAGCTGCCGGGAGACGGCGGCGGTGATCTCTTCCCGGGCGTGGCCGAGGTTGCAGCACCAGAGGCCGGCGGTGCCGTCCAGGACCTCATCGCCGTCGACCGTGCGGTAGTACATGCCGCTGGCCTCGGCCAGGAGGCGAGGGGCGTCCTTGAACTGCCGGTTGGCCGTGAAGGGCATCCAGAAGGCCGACAGGTCCGGCCGGTTGTCCCCGTAGTCCGCGCTCATGCCCTTGCCCCTCTCGCTCAGGAACCGAGCGCATCTTAGCGTCTCCGACCGCGATTGCGAGGCTTGCCACCCCGCAGGGGCGCGCTTATCAGCCGATGGCCGGACAGACGGGCGATCAGGCCCGCGCCGTGTCAGGGGAGACCGCCATGCAGCATCAACGCCTGGGCCGCAGCCCGATCGTCGTTTCCAAGATCTGCATGGGGACCATGACCTTCGGGTCGCAGGCGGACGAGAAGACCGCCCACCGGATCCTCGACCGGAGCCTCGAGGCCGGGATCAACTTCTTCGACACCGCGGAGAACTATCCGGTGCCTCCGCAGGAGTCCTGGGCGGGCCTGACCGAGGAGATCTTCGGTCGCTGGATGAAGACCAGGCGCCGGGACGAGATCATCCTGGCGACCAAGGTCTGCGGCCCCAGCCATGGCTGAATCAAGGGCTCCCAGCGCGCCGGCATGACGGCCCTCGACCGTCACAACATCACCCGCGCCATCGAGGACAGCCTTCGCCGCCTGGGCACCGACTATGTCGACCTCTACCAGACCCACTGGCCGGACCACGGCGCCCGCTACGAGGACGCCCTGGAGACCCTGGACGAGCTGGTCCGGGCCGGGAAGGTGCGGGTGCTCGGATGCTCCAACGAGACCTCCTGGGGCCTGATGAAGGCCCTGTCGACCTCGGAGCGCGAGGGCTTCGCCCGCTACGAGACCATCCAGAACAACCACAGCCTGAACAACCGCCGTTTCGAGGACGACCTGGCTCAGGTCTGCCGGCAGGAGGGGGTCAGCTCGATCCCGTACTCGCCCCTCGCGGGCGGCGTGCTGTCGGGCAAGTACAATGGCGGCGCCCTGCCGGCCGGGGCCCGTTTCAGCCGCTACCTTGAGCTGGGCGGCCGGCAGGCGACCATGGCGCACCGCTTCGTCAACGAGAAGAGCCTGTCCTCGACCGAGCGCTTCGCGAAGATCGCCGCCGAGGCGGGCATGTCCCTGGTCACCCTCGCCACCGCCTGGTCGAAGCAGCACGACTTCGTGGCCTCGACCATCGTCGGCGTGACCCGCGAGGACCAGCTGGACGACATCTTCGCTGCGGCGGACGTGGTCCTGTCGCCGGAGGTCCTGAAGGCGATCGACGAGGTCACCCGCGACATCATGTACCCGATGGGTTGAGGCCCTCGAAAAGGACCCGCCCCTTGGCCGCGCCGGATCCGATCCTCGCTGACCCTGCGGGCGTACGTCCGGTCCCCCAGAACTCAGCTCTGGGGATTCTCCTTCGCGTCCTCGCCATGGCCCTCATGGCGCTTCTCGCCGCCATCGTGAAGTTCTGCGCGGAGCGGGGCGTACCCGTTCTGGAGATCATCTTCTTCCGGAACGCCTTCGCCTTCATTCCCGTGCTGCTCTACATCTGGAAGACCACGGGCTTCGGGGTGCTGCGGACGCGTCGCCCGGGCGCTCATCTCGTACGCTCCGCCGTAGGCCTCACCGGCATGGTCTGCGGCTTCACCGCCGTGAGCCTCCTTCCCCTGACCCAGTCGACCGCGATTTCGTTCTCGGCCCCGCTGTTCATGGTCGCCCTGTCGGCCCTTATCCTGAAGGAACCGGTTGGCCTCCACCGGTGGATGGCCGTGGCCGTGGGCTTCATCGGCGTCCTGATCATGGTCCATCCGGATCCCCGCCAGTTCGTGGGAGTCGGCGTCCTCTTCGCCATTGCGGCGGCCGTCGGATCTGCGGGCGCCATGATCGCCATCCGGGAGATCAGTCGCACCGAGCCCGGCCCGACCATCGTCTTCTACTTCACCCTCGCAGGCGCCGTCCTCGGGCTGGCGAGCCTGCCCTTCGGCTGGGTCTTGCCAACGCCGGGCACACTGGCGCTTCTGGTCGGCGCAGGTCTCATCGGCGGGACGGGACAGCTGCTCCTGACCGAAGCCATCCGTCGGGCTCCGGTGGCTGTCGTGGCTCCGTTTGACTATACCCAGCTCGTCTGGGCCGGGATGATCGGTTTCCTGATATGGGGAGAGACCCCCGCCGTCCTCACCCTCGTCGGCGCCATGGTGGTCGCCGCAAGCAGCACCTATATTCTTTGGCGCGAGATCGGGCGCGCGCGCACCTAGGGCGGCCCAAGGCTTGGAGAACGACATGCAGTATCGTTTGACCCTCGCCGCGATGGGCGCGGCCATTGTTATGTCGACAGCGGGTTCGGCCTCGGCGGCGATCACGGTGCTGGGCGGCGGCTTTGCTGAGGCGTGTTCGCAGGCCGCCATGGCCGGCGAGGTGGACAGAAAGTTCGAGGAGCTCTGCACGCTGGCCCTCGACTCAGAGGCGCTGAATCCGAAGGATCGTGCCGGAACCCTGGTGAACCGGGGCGTCTTCAAGCTCCGCCGGCAGGAGTACTCGGCCGCGCAGCGGGACTTCGACGCCGCGATCCGCCGCGCGCCCGCCATGGGTGAAGCCCTCGTCAACCGCGGCGCGGCGCGGATCGGCCTCAAGGCGCCGGAAGCTGCGCTTGCGGACATCAACCAGGCAATCGAACTGGGCGTCTCCGAACCCGCGAAGGCCTACTATAACCGCGCCCTCGCCCATGAGCGGCTGGGGGATCTCAAGTCCGCCTGGCTCGACTACACCAAGGCGTCGGAACTCGATCCGGAGTGGTCGGCGCCGAGAACCGAACTGGCGCGCTTCACTGTGGTCCGGCGTTAGGTTTCAGCGGTCGAAGGGCTTCTTCGCCCTCAGGGTGACGTGCAGCTCCTTCACCACGTTCCACCGCTCTCCCGCCCAGGTTCGGAGTTGATCCCGGGTGACCTCTCCCAGGCGCTCCTTCTCCAGCCAGCGAGGGTCATAAACCTGGCTTGCCTGTGCGACCTCGAAGTCCACGCCGAGGGCGTAAGCGATCATCGAATAGTTGGCGCGGCGGGCGATCCACTCGTCGTTCTTGGCCTTTGACATCATCTCGAAGGTCAGGAGCGTGAAGGGCCGCACATGTGTTGGGTCGGACCAATAGGTGTCATGCCGGAAGTGCGGAACGTGGATTTCGATGAGCCCCTCCGGCGCGGTGACCCTGTAGAGCTCCCGCATCACGTTCCGGAAGCCGGCGAAGTCGGCTCCGACATGCTCCAGGACGTGCTTCAGGAGGACATACTCGAACATGTCGTCCTCGAACGGCCAGGGCGTCTTCTCGATGTCCATCAGGACATCGGGCTTGCACTCCGGAAAGCTGTCGGCGTTGACGAAGCCGTCCCGACGATCAAAGCCGCATCCCAGGTTCAGCTTGGCCAAAGGAGGTCTCCTTCACTCATTCCGGCGACCCGCCGCCTCGCTCTCGGGGGCCGTCGTTTGCGGGCTTTCCTGGCCGTTCGCCGGCGGAACCTCGGGGAGGGGAGGCGCCTGTCGCCGCAGAACCCCCAGCCCCGCCAGGGCGGATCCCAGGAAGGCCAGCAGCTCGGCCAGGGGTGAGGTCCTGGGCGCTGGACGAGTCACCGCCTCATCCCTCCCTCCGCAGCCAGGACGCCCGCGCTCACGCTCGTCCAGGTGTCTTCCGCGGAGCTGGCGAAACGCAGCAGCTTCAGGTCATCTGCGTCGATCATTCCCCTTTCGACCAGGACGTCGAAATTCACGAGGCTGCGCCAGTAGGCTTCGTCAAAGAGGACGATCGGCACCCCAGGCCCCTTGCCGGTCTGGACCAGGGTGAGGATCTCGAAAAGTTCGTCCAGGGTCCCGAAACCGCCGGGAAAGGCCACGAGGGCGTTGGCGCGCATGGCGAGGTGCATCTTCCGCATGGC
>JBJTEN010000045.1:0-12190 GCA_046092925.1 Phenylobacterium sp.
TGCGCCCCAAGGCAACTGGACCTCTGTCGCTTTACCTGACCGCGCTGCAGGTCCCGGCCCCAGGGCGACCATGCCGGCGACGGCGGCCAAGACCGCCACGAGGACCGCAGCGACCGCGAGGAAGGACCGCCGGCGTCGGGCCGCCCGGGACCTGCGCCTCACGGGACCTTCTTGAGCACGAGCGAGGCGTTGGTTCCGCCGAAACCGAAGCTGTTGGAGACCGCCACGTCGATCTTCATCGGCTTGGCCTTGTGGGGGACGAGGTCCACGACGGTCTCTACGGAGGGATTGTCGAGGTTCAGCGTCGGCGGCGCGATCTGGTCGCGGATAGCTAGGCAGGTGAAGGCGGCCTCGATGGCCCCGGCGGCGCCCAGCAGGTGGCCGGTCGCCGACTTGGTGGAGCTCATGGTCGCCCGGGCGGCGGCGTCGCCCAGGAGGCGAGTCACCGCGCCGAGCTCAATCTCGTCACCCAGCGGGGTCGAGGTGCCATGGGCGTTGATGTAGTCCACCTGCGAGGGATCGACACCCGCGTCCCGCACGGCCGCGCGCATGGCCCGGAAGCCGCCGTCGCCATCCTCGGCGGGTGCGGTGATATGATAGGCGTCGCCGGCCATGCCGTACCCGGCGACCTCGGCGTAGATCTTCGCCCCACGGGCGCGCGCGTGCTCGTATTCCTCGAGAATGAGGATGCCGGCGCCCTCCCCCATGACAAACCCGTCGCGGTCCTTGTCGTAAGGCCGACTGGCCTTTTCAGGCGCGTCATTGAAGCTGGTGGACATGGCCCGGCAGGCGATGAAGCCCGCGATGCCGATCGGGCAGATCGAAGCCTCGGCGCCCCCGGCCACCATGACGTCGGCGTCGCCGTAGCGGATCATCCGGGCGGCGTCGCCGATGGCGTGGGCCCCGGTGGCGCAGGCCGTGACGACCGAATGATTCGGCCCCTTGAAGCCATGGCGGATCGACACCTGTCCCGAGGCGAGGTTGATCAGGGCCGAAGGGATGAAGAAGGGGCTGACCCTTCGGGGGCCCTTCTCGTGCATTTCGATGGCGGTTTCCGCGATCGTCGCCAGCCCGCCAATGCCCGACCCGATGATGACGCCGGTGCGCTCGAAATCGTCGGCTGTCTCAGGCTTCCAGCCGGAATCGGCCACGGCCTCGTCGGCGGCGGCGATGGCGTAGAGGATGAAGTCATCAATCCGACGGCGGTCCTTTGCCGGCAGGGTGGCCTCAGGATCGAAGGCGCCTTCGACGTCCGGACCACCGCCGCCGCGGCCATCCACCCGAGGCACCTCGCATGCGACCTGGCACGAATAACCCTCGGGATCGAAGGTCGTAATCCGCCCGGCGCCCGACTTCCCGGCCAGCAGGGCCTTCCAGGTGATTTCCCGACCCTGCCCCAAGGGCGTGAGAAGGCCGATTCCGGTAACCACGACACGACGCATGGAGCCCTCCGCAAACGCAAACCGCCGCGCCTCTGTGAAGGGACGCGGCGGTCAGATCCTCGACGTCCAGGAGGCGTCAGCCGCCCAGGCGTTCTCCGATGAACTTCACCGCATCACCCACGGTCTGGATGTGTTCGGCGGCGTCGTCCGGTATCTCGATGTCGAATTCTTCTTCGAAGGCCATGACCAGTTCGACGTTGTCGAGGCTGTCGGCGCCCAGGTCGTCGATGAAGCTGGCCTTCTCGGTCACCTTCTCGGGATCGGCGTCGAGGTGCTCGATGACGATCTTGCGGACGCGTTCAAGGATATCGGACATACGTTAGGGTCCCTGTTGTTCAGTTGTTCCTTCCGCGACCGGCGACGTGATGTCAACCGATCCCGGAAGCGGTGTTGAGACCCGGGGCCTCACCGTTCGGGAGGGTGGTAGCATGCTCCCCCGGATGAGGCCAGCGGGTCAGATCATGGCCATGCCGCCATTCACGTGGAGCGTTTGGCCGGTCATGTAGCCGGCCTCGTCACTGGCGAGATAGACGCAGGCGGCCGCCACATCGGCGCCGGATCCCAGCCGCCCGGCGGGGATGGTCCCGAGGATCTGGGTCTTCTGCGCGTCGTTCAGGGCGTCAGTCATCGGGCTCTCGATAAAGCCCGGCGCCACGCAGTTCACCGTCACGCCCCGGGTGGCGACTTCCTGGGCCAGGGACTTGGAAAAGCCGATCATCCCGGCCTTGGAGGCGGCGTAGTTCGCCTGGCCGGGATTGCCCATGACCCCGACCACCGAGGTGATGCCGATGATCCGCCCGAAGCGCCGCTTCATCATGCCGCGCAGGGCGGCGCGGGACAGTCGGAAATAGCTTTCGAGGTTGACCTTGATCACCTGCTCCCAGTCCTCGTCCTTCATGCGCAGGAGCAGGCCGTCGCGGGTGATGCCGGCGTTGGCGACCAGGATGTCCACCTGGCCGGCGGCCGCCTCGGCCTGGGCGATCAGGCCGTCCACCGCAGCGGCGTCGGAGAGGTTCGCCGCAACGACGCTGGTCCGGGGGCCAAGCTCGGCGGCGAGTTCGGCGAGGACCGCCTCCCGGGTTCCCGAGAGCACGACATGGGCGCCGGCGGCGTGCAGGGCCCGGGCGACCTCGGCCCCGATGCCGCCGGTAGCCCCGGTGACGAGGGCAGTCTTGCCGGTCAGGTCGAACATGGGAAGTCTCCTCAGAGGCTGGAGGCAAAGGCTTCGAGGTCGGCGGGCGCGTTCAGCGCCACGGCCTCGGCGTCCGGGGCGATCCGCTTGGCCATGCCGGTGAGGACCTTGCCGGACCCGGCCTCGGCGAAACGGGTGACGCCCCCCTCCCCGGCCAGCCAGATGAGGCTCTCGCGCCAGCGGACCCGGCCGGTCACCTGCTCGACGAGAAGCCGGCGGATGGCCTCGGGGTCCAGGGTGGGCCGGGCGGTGACGTTCGCGACAACCGGGGCCCGCGGGGCCTGAATGGCGGCGGCGGCGAGGGCTGCGGCCATCTCATCGGCGGCGGGCTGCATGAGCGGACAGTGGAAGGGAGCCGAAACGTTCAGCGGGATGGCCCGGGCGCCCAGTTCCTTGGCCTTGTCTATGGCCAGGTCCACGGCGGCCTTGGCGCCGGAGATCACGACGTTGCCGGCGTTGTTGTCATTGGCGACGACGCAGACCCCGGCGGCGGAGCCCGCCGCGGCGGAGGACTCGGCGAGGGCCAGGTCCGTCTTGGGTCCGATCAGCGAAGCCATGGCCCCCTCTCCCACAGGTACGGCCCGCTGCATGGCCTGGCCGCGAAGCTTCAGGAGGCGTGCCGTATCGGACAGGGACAGGGCGCCGGCGGCGCAGAGCGCTGAGTACTCGCCCAGCGAATGCCCTGCGACAAAGGCCGCGCGGTCGATCCCGACGCCGAACTCACGCTCCAGGGTGCGGACGACGGCGAGGCTCACCGCCATGAGGGCGGGCTGAGCGTTCTCCGTCAGGGTCAGCTGGTCCTCCGGCCCGTCCCGCATGAGGGCCGAGAGCTTCTGGCCCAGGGCCTCGTCGACCTCCTCGAACACCTCCCGGGCGGAGGCGAAGGCCGCGGCGAGGTCGGCGCCCATGCCGACGGCCTGGCTGCCCTGGCCCGGAAACAGAAAGGCGAGACTCATGACCGGCGCTCCTCCCAGATGCGGTTGAAGGGCGAGGGTTAGGCGATCAGGCCGCCCCCGGCAAGCCGACGGACCTATGGCCATCGGCCCGGCGGAGGGTCATGATACCGTCGAAGGACAAAGCCCGAGGGAGGGACCATGCGCGCCGTCATCCGACGCAACAGGCAGCTGATCTGCGACGAAGTCGCCGACCTGACTCCCGGCCCCGGCCAGATCCTGGTCCGCACCCTGGCGTGCGGCATCTGCGGCTCCGACCTGCACGCCCTGCACCACATGGAGCACATGATCGAGACCGCGACCCGGGCCAATGGCGGAATCTCCTCGGGGTTCGATCCCACGGCGGACACCGTCTTCGGGCACGAATTCTGCGCCGAGGTCCTGGACCACGGACCGGGATCGTCCAGATCGATCCGCGCCGGGGCGCGCGTGGTCTCCGTTCCCGTCACCCTGACCGAGACGGGCATGGAATCCCTCGGCTACTCCAACCGTCTGCCGGGTGGATTCGCCGAGCGCATGCTGCTCACCGAAGCCATGGCCCTGGAAGTGCCCAATGGTCTCCCCACCGACCAGGCCGCCCTGACCGAGCCCTTCGCCGTAGGAGAGCACGCCGTGGCCATGGCGCGGCTGGAACCTAACTCCGTCTGCATGGTGGTCGGCTGCGGCCCGGTTGGCCTGGCGGTGATCGCCGCTCTCAAGGCTAGGGGGCATGGCCCAGTGGTGGCCACGGACTATTCCCCCCGCCGGCGGGCCGCGGCCGAAAGACTGGGTGCGGACCTGGTGATCGATCCGGGCAGGGAAAGTCCTCACGCGCACTGGGACGCCTATGGCGTGCCGGTCCAGAGGGCGGCCCAGTCCATGGCCCGGATGATGGGCAGGTCTTTCGGAAGGCCCGTCGTGTTCGAGTGCGTGGGGGCGCCCGGCATCCTGCAGACCCTGATCGAGGCCTCGCCGGCCGGCGCCCAGATCGTGGTCGCCGGCGTCTGCATGGAGACGGACAAAATCGAGCCGGCCATCGCCGTCACCAAGGAAATGGAGCTGACCTTCGTCTTCGGCTATACCCCGGACGAGTTCGCACGCACCCTGCGCCAGATCGCGGAAGGGGTGATCGATGTGTCCAGCGTGGTGACCGGAAAGGTCGGGCTGGACGGGGTGGCCGAGGCCTTCGTAACCCTCGGCGACCCGGAATCCCACGTGAAGATCCTGGTGGAACCCACAAGGTAATCAAGTTGATGACTGATCCATCCCCACCCAATCCTCAGGAGCAGGAGGCCGCCCGAATCCGCCGGAACCGGTTCTTTGGCCGCTTGCTCCTCATCGCGCTGGGCCTGTTGCTCGTGGCCCAGATGATTCCTTTCCTCATGCGCGCCTGAAGACAGAACCCAGGAGTCCTTGCAGATGAGACTTCCCGTACCGAGGATTCCGCCCCTCGCGGATAGCGAGATGGACGCGGATCAAACGGAGCTCGTGGCCCCCATGGCGGCCCAGGGCCGGGTTCTGAACATCTTCCGCACCCTCGCCCGAACGCCCAAGGCGGCGAGGGGTTTCCTGGCCTGGGGAAACTACATCCTGTCGCGCCGGAATGATCTGCCGCCGCGCCAGCGTGAGCTGGTGATCCTGAGGGTCGGCTTCCTGTGCCGGTCTGGCTACGAGTGGACCCAGCATGTCGAGATCGGCCTGCGGGACGGCCTGACGCCGCCCGAGATCGACCGGATCAAGCGGGGCGCGGAGGCTCCCGACTGGTCGGAGGACGACCGGCTTCTGCTGCGCGCAACGGATGAACTGCACCACGACAAGTTCATCTCGGAGCCGACCTGGTCCGCCCTCACCGGGCGGTTCACCCAGAAGCAGTGCATGGATCTCGTCTACACTGTCGGCCAGTACACCCAGGTGTCGATGATCCTGAACACCTTCGGGGTGCCTCTCGATCCGGGTCAGGTGCTGGACCCGGACCTCAAGGCCTATTGAAGGCCGTCAGCGCGGTGGTTTCTTCTGGGCCAGGGCGGCGCAACTGGCGAAGCCGATCGAGCCCGACGCATCATAGAGCCAGCACTCGCCGACCGCGACGCCGTCCGTGGCCTGGTGATTCACTGAACGGAACCCGATCCACTCGCTGTCCGGGAGCCGGTGCAGGTATACGGTCACGTCCGTATTGATGTAACCGAGCCCCTGATCGGACGAGGCGTGGGCGAAGGGGCTGGCGAAATCCGCCGCCACGGCGACCCGCTGGAACGGCGTCAGAGCGACGCCGCCGACCAGTTCGCGGACCTCCTTCATCCAGATCTGACGCTCTCCTTCGGCGCCAAACCCGCCCTTGATCGGCTTGACGGCCCACATCCGCCCCATGGGGGCGCTTGAGGGATCCGGGTCGGGGATCGAGTCGGGATGCGGCGCATCCCAGGTCTGCGGGCTCCAGGTCGTGCCCGGGGCGTTCTCGGTCCGGCGCAGGAACTGGCAGGACGCCTTGGCGGAACTCTTGCCACCCGAGAACAGTTCGGCCTCAGCCATGCGGATCCGACCGCCTTCACGGATCAGGGTGGTCTTGACCTCGATCGGGTCAAAGCCCGGAAGGCGGTACATGTCGACGGTCAGCCGGGCCGGAATGAACTCCTCCGACCCGAAGGCGGTCTCCAGGGCGTGGCCCATCAGGCCGATCACCACGCGCCCGTGCAGGGACTGCGGATTCCAGGGCCCGCGACCGGCGGCCTGGGGCAGGAAGGCTTCCCCGTCGCGGAGGAAGAAGGGTTGTTCACTCATAAGGGGGTTTCCGGACTGAAGGGCGTGATGCAGGAGGCTCAGGCGGCGAAGCGGGCCAGGTTGCGACGGATCCGGGCGGCGATGTCGTCGTCCGGCGGCGGGAAACGGAAGGTTTCGCCAGTGATCCGCTGAAAGGCGTCGACATAGACATCCGAGGTCTGCTCGATCATCTCGGGAGGAATGTCCGGTATGGCGTCCACATAGGGATCGCAGCGTTCGGCCACCCAGTTGCGGACGAAATCCTTGTCGAAGCTTTCCGGGCGCTCCCCGGCCCCGAACCTCGTCTCGTAGCTCTCAGCCATCCAGTACCGACTGGAATCCGGGGTGTGGATCTCATCCGCCAGGATCACCCGGCCCTCAGGGTCGAGCCCGAACTCGTACTTGGTATCGACCAGGATCAGGCCCCTCTCGGCCGCCAGGGCCTGGCCCCGGGAGAAGAGAGCCAAGGCGTAGGCCGAGACCTGGTCCCACTGGGCGGCCGTGAGCAGGCCTTTCTCCAGGATCTGCGCCGGACTCAAAGGCTCGTCATGGCCGCCATCGAAGGCCTTAGAGGTCGGGGTCAGGATCGGGGCCGGGAGACGCTGGTTCGGTCTGAGCCCCTCCGGCAGGCGGACCCCGTACATCTCGCGACCGCCCTGACGATAGAGGGTGAGGATCGACGTGCCGGTTGTGCCGGCGAGGTAGGCGCGCACGACAATCTCCACGGGCAGGATGTCGAGGCGGCGACCAATCACGACGTTCGGATCGGGGTATTCAATGACGTGGTTGGGACAGATGTCGGAGGTCTTTTCGAACCAGAAACGCGCGGTCTGGGTCAGGACCTGCCCCTTGTAGGGAATGACCGCGAGGATCCGGTCGAACGCCGAGAGCCGGTCCGTGGCGATGATCACCCGCCGGCCGTCGGGAAGATCGTAGTTCTCACGGACCTTGCCCTGGTAATGACCCGGGAGCTCCGGCAATTCGATGCCGGGAAGAACCGGTCGCATCTTGGGGCTTGTCATTCTATATCCGATCAGCCTCGGGCGGCGTCGCCGGCCCTCCGGCGTGAAGTAGCCCAAGGCCCGCTCATTGGGCAGTCGTTTAGATCGCTCCGGAGGATTTTCAATGTTTCGGCCCGCACTGATCGCTGCATCCCTCGTCTTGGCCGCCACCCCGGCCGCGGCCAAACTGGCGCCGGGGACGAAGGCGCCCGACTTCAGCGCGCCCGCCTATCTCGCTGGCGAAGCCTTCACCTACAAACTGGCGGATCACCTCAAGAAGGGGCCGGTGGTGCTCTACTTCTTCCCCTCGGCCTATACGGCGGGGTGCAACCTCGAGGCGCGCCTGTTCTCCGAGGCGGTGGACGAGTTCAAGGCCCACGGGGCCACTGTGATCGGGGTTACGTCGGGCAAGACCGAAAAGCTGGCCCAGTTCTCGAAGGACACCGAGCACTGCGGCGGCAAGTTCCCGGTCGCCGCCGACCCGGGCGCCGCCATAGCCCGGAGGTATGATGCGCCGCTGACCATGAAGGGCATGACGGTGTCCGGCATGTCGGGCCGGGTGTCATATGTCATCGCCCCCGACGGCTCGGTGATCCATTCCTACGAGAACCTTGATCCCAACGATCACGTGAATCAGACCCTCGGCGCCGTGAAGGCGTGGAAGGCCGCAAGGCGGAGGTAGGGACGCCCCGGCTTCCCCACGGGACGGACTTTCTTGCGCCCGCCGCGGCTTTCCTCTAAGGACCGCGGCGTCAACGGAAGGCGGTCGCGGGTTGGAGCGCCAAAGGGACGGGAAAGCCCCGTTCGCCAGCCCGGGATCCATCGTTTCCACCGGTCACCCGCCGGCGGACGCGCCGCCCTCCACATGGGATAAAGGACATATGGCGCTCTACGAGCACGTCGTCATTTCGCGGCAGGACATTTCGCCGCAGCAGGCCGAAGCCCTGAACGACCAGATCAAGGCGATCATCGAGGAACACGGCGGCGCCGTGGCCAAGATCGAATACTGGGGTCTTCGCAACCTGACCTACCGGATCAAGAAGAACCGCAAGGGGCACTATTCGCTCCTCGCCCTCGACGCCCCGCCTGCGGCCGTCAAGGAACTCGAGCGGCAACTGTCCATCAACGAGGACGTCCTTCGGTACATGACGATCCGCGTCGAGGAGCTCGATCTCGAGCTGTCGCCCATCCTGGCGCGCCGCGACCGTGACCGCGAGCGGGAACCCCGCCGCGAAGACGCCTATTGAGAGCGGAGGCTGAGACCATGACCGACGAAACCGCAGCCCCCGCAGCGGGCGCCCGCAGCCCCTTCTTCCGCCGCCGCAAGGTTTGCCCCTTCTCGGGCTCCGCAGCGCCGAAGATCGACTACAAGGACGTCAAGCTCCTGCAGCGCTATATCTCCGAGCGCGGCAAGATCGTGCCGTCACGCATCACCGCCGTCTCTGCGAAGAAGCAGCGTGAACTGGCCCGCGCGATCAAGCGCGCCCGCTTCCTCGCCCTCCTTCCCTACGTCGTGAAGTAAGGAGCCCAGGACATGAAGGTTATTCTTCTGGAGCGGGTCGAGGGTCGCGGCGCCCTGGGCGACGTGGTCACCGTCAAGGACGGCTTCGCCCGCAACTTCCTGCTGCCCCGCGGCAAGGCCCTGCGCGCCAACGCTTCCAACATGAAGGTGTTCGAAGCCCAGCGCGCCGAACTCGAGGCCCGCAATCAGCGCGCCCGGGAACAGGCCGCCAAGTCCGGCGAGTCCCTCGACGGGACGGCCTACATCCTCATCCGTCAGGCGGGCGAGAGCGGTCAGCTCTACGGCTCGGTCAGCGGCCGGGACGTGGCGGACATCATCAACGCCGCAGGCGGCAAGGTTAAACGCTCGATAGTCGTCCTCGACAAGCCGATCAAGACGCTGGGCCTCCACGAGGTGAAGGTGAGGCTGCATGCCGAGGTGACGGTGAGCATCACTCTCAACATCGCCCGCTCCGAGGACGAAGCCGAACGGCAGGCCCGCGGTGAGAACGTGATCGAGTCGCAGTTCGCCGAAGAGCGTGCGGCGGCCGAGGAAACGGCCCAGGACCTGTTGGAGGGCGGCGCAGGCCAGCAGGACGGCGACTACGGCGACTGACCGTCCGTCCGACTGCAAGTTCAGGGGCGCGATCCCGCCGGGGGTCGCGCCCTTTTTCTTGAGGCTCCGGTTCGGACGTTCCTGTCTGGAATGTTGCAATTGCGTGACACACGTCTGCTGCGATGCACACTATCCTCCCAACATCGCGGTTTGTCCCGATCGCCACAATGGAAACAGCTATGCTTCGTCGCTCCGCCCTTCTCGCCGCCGTCTCAGCCGTCTCCCTCTTTACGGGCGCAGCCCATGCCGCCGAACCCGCCGGCGAGGTTGAGGAACTGGTTGTCACCGGCAGCCGGACCGAGGGCCGCACCCGTCTGGAGACCCTGGCCCCTGTGGATGTGATCTCCACCCAGGCCCTTACCCGGCAGGGAAACACGGAGATGGCCACCGCCCTCGCCGCGGTCGCGCCCTCCATGAACTTCCCGCGCCCCTCCATCACCGACGGCACGGACAGCGTCCGTCCCGCCACCCTGCGCGGCCTGGCGCCCGACCAGACCCTGGTGCTCGTCAATGGGCTGCGCCGCCACCCCTCGGCCCTGGTGAACGTGAACGGTTCGATCGGTCGCGGTTCCGCGGCGGTTGACCTGAACTCCATTCCCACGGTCGCCGTCGACCGCGTTGAAGTCCTGCGGGACGGCGCCTCGGCCCAGTATGGCTCTGACGCCATCGCCGGGGTGGTCAACATGCGTCTTCGCGAGGCCGATGAAGGCGGCTCCGCCTCGGTGACCTATGGCGTCTATGACACCCGCGTGCGCACGGCCCGCAACCTGAAGGGCCGCGACAAGACCGACGGGCCGACCTATACGGTGGCCGGCTGGCAGGGCCTGAACCTCGGATCCGATGGTTTCCTGACCCTGAGCGGGGAGTACCTGTTCCGGAACCCCACAAGTCGGGGCGACCTTGACCCGCGCGTCACCCCGAGCAAGGTGACCTCGCGCTTCGGTGACCCGCAGGTCGACCAGATCACCGTCTACGCCAATGCCGGCAAGCCCCTGGCTGATGACTGGTCAGCCTACGGCTTCGGCGGTTATCAGCAGCGCAAGACGGACAGCGCGGCCAACCCGCGTCTGGCCAATAACACCGCCCAGAATGTTCCGGCGATCTGGCCGAATGGCTTCCTGCCCCTGATCACGGTCGACATTACCGACTACAGCGTTGCAGGCGGCCTCCGCGGGACGCTCGGGGGCTTCGACATCGATGCCGGCCTCGTCTATGGCTACAATCAGGTGCACTACGGGGTACGGGATTCCGTCAACGCCTCCATGGGCGTCGGCTCGCCGACCGACTTCGACGCCGGCAAGATGCAGTACGACCAGCTGGTCGCGACCCTCGGAGGCGTCCGGCCCCTCGATTTCGGTCTTGTCTCCTCCGCCAACCTTGCGCTCGGCATCGAGCTCCGCCGGGAGCATTATCAGATCACCCGGGGCGAGACGGCCTCCTGGATCTTTGGCGGCATCGCCGGCAGGGCGGCGGGCTCTCAGGGCTTCCCGGGCTTCCAGCCGGGTAACGAGGTGGACAAGGACAGGAACTCGCAGTCCGTCTACGCGGATCTCGATCTGCCGGTGACGGACGCCTTCGGCCTCGCCGCCGCCGTCCGCTACGAAAACTATTCGGATTTCGGCGCCCAGACGACCGGCAAGGTCTCGGCCCGATATGACTTCAACGAGACGCTGGCGGTTCGCGGCACCGTGGCCACTGGCTTCCGCGCCCCCGCCCTTCAGCAGCAGTTCTTCACGGCGACCTCGACCAACTTCCTCTCGGTGAACGGCGTAAGCACCCCGGTCGAGGTGGGCACCTTCCCGGCCACCAGCCCGGTCGCAAGGTCCCTGGGCGGAAAGGCGCTGGAACCGGAAAACTCCGTCAACTACGCGCTGGGTCTGGTGTTCCGCCCCGGCGCCTTCGAGGCCACGATCGACGCCTACCGGATCGATATCGACAACCGGATCGTTCTCTCGGAGAACATCCAGTGCAACCCGACCGGCACTCCGACGGCTCAGGCCATCTGCGGCCTGATCAATCCTCCCGGCACCAACGCCCAGCTTGGCGCCGCCCGCTTCTTCATCAACGGGGTGGACACGGAAACCGTCGGGCTCGACATCGTCGCGCGGTATCGCTGGGACATGGGCGGCTTTGGCGAGCTTGACGTGACCGGCGCGGCCAACTTCAACGATACGGACGTCACCGCCGTTCCGCGGACTTCGGTTCTGCAGGCCCTGCCGGTCCCGCCGCCCCTGTTTGACCGGGCCAACCGGATTACCTTCGAGGAAGGCACCCCGGCCGCGAAGTACGTCCTGAACGTGGACTGGACCCAAGGGGACTTCGGCCTCTCCGGCAAGCTCACCCGGTATGGCGATGTGTCCGTTCCGAACAACAACGCCGCCCTGGATTACAAGGTCGGCGAACACGTCCTTCTCGACATCGAAGGCCGCTGGAACAGCGAAGGCGGGCTCGGCATCGCCCTCGGCGTCAGCAACGCCCTCGACCAGTATCCGAACCGGACCCCGACCAACGTCAACACCAACGGTCCGATCGGCTTCCCGAGCTTCTCACCGTTCGGCTTCAACGGTCGTTACGTCTACGCTCGCCTGAGCTACAACTGGTAGGCGAAGAGCCGGGTCCGGCAGCCCCGGACCCGGCTCCCCGCCTTTTCCACAGGCCGGCGATACCTGTGAATCGCTGCTGGGCGGTCCGTGACCGGCTGGGGGCTTCCGGGCTATCCTGCGGGGATGTCTCCCGCCACGGCCCTCGAC
>JBJTEN010000046.1:0-13316 GCA_046092925.1 Phenylobacterium sp.
GGGCAATTCTGAGGCGAACACCCGCCGACAGGATAGGTTGCAGGAATACGGTCCCGTGTGAAAGCCATGGCGGCTGCGGTCTTGACCTGGCCGTATCCGGAAGGTTCTAGATGCCATGCTCTCCGTGATCACTCACTCCGGCGGCTCGCCCGAGGCCGTCTCCGGCCTCCTTTCCGACCTGGTTCCCGGGGCGGTGAGCGGCCTCATCCGGGACGTCATCCTTGTGGAGTCCGAAGGTGATGACGAGGCCCTCGTCGCACTCTGTCAGGACGCAGGCGCGAGGCGGCTCCCAGGTGGCCTCGGCGTTGCAGTCCGGGAAGCGCGGAGCGATCTTATCCTCCTGGCGTCCGCCCGGCTGCGGCTGGACAGCTTCGCCCTGGAGCGCCTGAGCCGGGAGGTCAGCGCGCTGAAGCCGGACGCCGCCGGCCGGGACCTCGCCCTGACGGGTCCCGCCTTCCTCGGGATATGGTCTCCGGGCCCGCCCCAGGGGCTGGTGACCACCCGGGCGCGACTGCTGGCCTTTGCGCCGGGCGTCGGGCTTGAGTCCGCCCTGGCCAGGGCCTCCAGAGGGGCGCATCGCCTCAGCGTCGCCGGCTGAGCTATGGGCGGGACGGCCTGTTGAGCCTTTCTGCGAAGATCTTCAGATCCGACCAGGCCATGGCCTTGGCGGAGGGGGTCCGCATCAGGAAGGCCGGGTGGAAGGTGGGCAGGGCCGGTATCTCCAGGTCGCCGTCCGCAGTCCGCCACTCGAACCAGCGACCATGCAGGCGGTTGATGCCTTCCGTCTGATCGAGCAGGCTTCGCGTGGCCGGGGCCCCGACGAGGAGCAGCAATCTGGGGCGGACCAGGCGAATGGCCTGCTCCACGAAGGGCTTGCAGACGAGCTGCTCCTCCGGAGTCGGAGTCCGGTTTCCCGGGGGCCTCCAGAATACGGTGTTCGTAATGAACACCCGTTCCTCGAGGCCAATCGCATGCAGCATGCGGTCGAGCATCTTTCCGGACTTGCCTACAAAGGGAAGACCTGTCCGGTCCTCCTCGGCCCCCGGCGCCTCACCGATCACCACGACGTCCGCATCGGCGCGACCGCGGGAGAAGACCGCGCGGCTTGCAGCCCCTTCAAATCGCAAGGGACACCCTTCGAACGATGCGATGGCGGAGGCGAGGGCCTCGAGGTCCTGGCAGGCCAGGGCGATCTGACGGGCGGCGTCCAGGGCGATGGGCTGCGATCGGGTCGCCCGCGGGCCCGGCTCTGGCGGTATCTGCACCGGCGCCCTTGGCGGCCTGGAGATCTGTCCTTCCGCGATTCGATCAACCGGGGTCTCCAACAGGGCGGCGTCGACCCCGGCCTCGGCCCAGAAGGCGAGCAGGCTCTCTGCGACGGCGACCGGCGGGCGGCTCATATTGGCTGGTTTCTCTCGGCTGTCGGCTGGCGCGGCGCCATTCGCCCTTGACCCACCCAAGGTAAGCTATTGATAAGGCGTGAAGCGAACAAGGCCGGGCGCAAGGCGACCGGCGCACCGGAGCTTGCACCATGAGCGAGACCCTCGAACGCGAGGCTATGGAATACGACGTGGTCATCGTCGGAGCCGGGCCTTCCGGCCTTGCGGCGGCGATCCGTCTGAAACAGATGGCCGAAGCGGCAGGGGCCGAGCTGACGGTCGCTGTCCTCGAGAAGGGCTCCGAGGTCGGGGCCCACATTCTCTCCGGCGCCGTCATCGATCCCAGCGGCATCGCCGAGCTTCTGCCGGACTGGAAGGAACTGGGCGTTCCCCTCGAGACGGCGGTCACCAAGGACAAGTTCCTGATGCTTGGCCCGGCCGGTGAGATGGACCTGAGCTGGGCCCCCTTCCCCAAGTGGATGCTGAACCACGGCAACTACATCGCCAGCCTGGGTAATGTCTGCCGCTGGCTGGCTCAGCACGCCGAGGGCCTGGGGGTGGAGATCTACCCCGGCATGGCGGCCTCCGAGCTCGTCTTCAACGAGGATGGATCGGTCAAGGGCGTGGTCGCGGGTGTCTTCGGGGTCGGCAAGGACGGCCAGCCCGGCCCGGACTACCAGCCCGGCATCGAGCTGCACGCAAAGTACACCCTGATCGGCGAGGGCGTCCGCGGCTCCCTGGCCAAGCAGCTGCAGGCGCGCTTTGACCTGAACAAGGGCCGCGAGCCCCAGAAGTACGGCATCGGGATCAAGGAACTCTGGAAGGTGCCGGACGCCGCCTTCCAGCCGGGCCTGACCCAGCACACCTTCGGCTGGCCCCTGGACAACCAGACCGGCGGCGGCTCCTTCATGTACCACTTCGGGGACAACTACGTGGCCATCGGCTTCGTGGTGCACCTGAACTACAAGAACCCCTACCTCTCCCCCTTCGACGAGTTCCAGAGGTTCAAGACCCACCCGGCGATCCGGCCCTATCTCGAGGGCGGCGAGCGCATCGCCTACGGCGCGCGGGCCATCACCGAGGGAGGGGAGCAGTCGCTTCCCCAGCTCTACTTCCCGGGCGGCGCCCTGCTGGGCTGCTCCGCGGGCATGGTCAACGTGCCGCGCCTCAAGGGTTCCCACAACGCGGTGAAGAGCGGGATCCTGGCGGCCGAGGCGGCCTTCGGGGCCATCCAGTCTGGCCGTGGCGGCGACGAGCTCGTCGAATACGAGGCCGCCTACCAAGCCTCGTCCATCGCCAAGGAGCTTCACGCCGTCCGTAACTGCAAGCCCCTCTGGTCGAAGTTCGGGACCATCCCCGGACTGATCCTCGGCGGCGCCGACGCCACTCTCGCCAACATGCTCGGCGGGTTCTCCGTCTTCGGAACCCTGAAGCACGGGAAGTCCGACGCGGAGTCGACCGGCCTCGCGAAGGACTACCAGCCGATCGCCTATCCCAAGCCGGATGGCGTGGTCAGCTTCGACAAGCTGTCCTCGGTCTTCCTGGCCTCGACCAACCACGACGAAGCCCAGCCGGCGCACCTTCGGCTGACAGACGCCTCGACGCCCATCCAGGTCAACCTGCCGAAGTACGCCGAGCCGGCCCAGCGCTACTGCCCGGCGGGGGTGTATGAGGTCCTGACCGAGGATGACGGGTCCAACCCGCGGTTCCAGATCAACTTCCAGAACTGCGTCCACTGCAAGACCTGCGACATCAAGGACCCCTCGCAGAACATCACCTGGACGACGCCCCAGGGCGGCGACGGGCCCAACTACCCGAACATGTAGGCGGACTTGCCGGGGGGAGCGAACAGGTGAACACCCCCGGTATGGCCTTCCTGAGCGAACGGGTCCTGAGACGAATGGCGCTCCGCCTCGGGGCGTTTGGGGCGGTGGCGCTTCTTGCGGCCTGCACGACCGCGCCGGAGCCTTCCTGGCCACCCTTGCCGCCGACCTCAGGCGTCTCGCCCTATGGTCAGTTCCTGGCCGGCAGGGCGGCGCTGAATGCGGGGCGTCATGCCGAAGCCGCGAGCTATTACGAGTCTGTGCGACGCCTGGATCCTGAAGCGGCGTCTATCGTCGGGGAGCGCGAGTTCGTGGCCGCCCTTCTGGCGGGAGATGTGACGACTGCGGCGCGTCTCGCTCCTGTGGACGGTTCCGCCAATCCCTCGACCCTGTCGCTGGGGCGCCTTGTCCGCGCCGTGGAAGGCATGTCGACAGCTCGTCCCCGCTCGGTCCGCGCCCTGCTGGCTCCGGAGACCGCAACCTTTCCGCATCGCTCTGCGACCGCCCTTCTGTCGCCTTGGGCGGCGGCCATGGCCGGCGACCGCGAGGGCCTTCTTGTCCGGCCCCAATCGCCGGGGGACCGGGTGGTCGATGTATTCGGGCTTCTCTCCCAGGCCCGGCTCTTCGAGTGGGCGCGGCGCTACGACGAGGCGGAGACCAACTTCAAGGTGCTCGCTGGAGGTGAGACCCCAGGCTCCGTTGCTCTCTTGGCCTATGGCGGATTCCTGGAGCGACGGAAGCGGCATGCCGAAGCCATCGCCCTCTATGACAGGCTTCTTTCGGCGGATTCCCGCAACGCCCTCGCGAGGGCGGCCCGGACGAGAGCCTCCGAGGGGCGCTCCGAGCCGCAGCCCACCCTTCGTCAGGGCGCCGCCCAGAGCCTGATCCCGGTGGCGGCGACACTGATTGCCGCCGGGCAGGGCCAGATGGGCCTGGCCTATCTTCGCCTGGCCCTGCGGCTTGATCCCGACAATCACAGCGCCTGGTTGCTGGTTGGTGATCTCCTGGAGGATGAAGGTCAGATCGAGGAGGCCCGGGCCGCCTATGCGCGCACGCCAGCGGGGGCCCCGGAGTTCCCCGCCGCCCAGGCCAAGCTGGCCTGGAGCCATCAGAGGGCGGGGGACGGTGAAACGGCTCTTCGTCTTGCCCGAAGCGCCGCCGCGGCCGGTGACATCGAGGCCGTGATCACCCTCTCCGACCTGCTCAGGGCCAATGAGCGGTTCTCGGAGTCCGCCGACGTCATGGCGACGGTGCTTGCCTCCTCCGCGCCGGACTGGAGGCTGTTCTTCGCCCGGGGCGTGTCCCTTGAGCGAGCGGGGCGCTGGAAGGAGGCCGAGCGGGACCTCAAGGAGGCCTTGCGGCTTAATCCCGATGAGCCGGAGCTTCTGAACTATCTCGGCTATTCCTGGATCGACCGGAACGAGAACCTCGACGAGGCCCTGGAGATGGTCCGTCGGGCGGTCAGCCAGAATCCCCGCTCGGGGGCCATGGTCGACAGTCTGGGATGGGCGCATTACCGGCTCGGAGACTTCCCCCGCGCCGTCCAGACTCTGGAGCAGGCGGTCGAGCTTGAGCCTGGGGATCCGGAGATCAACAATCACCTGGGCGACGCCTATTGGCGGGTCGGGCGGCGGGAGGAGGCCGGCTTCCAGTGGAGACGCGTCCTGACCCTCGATCCCGATCTCAAAATTCGCGCCGACGCCGAGCGCAAGTTGTCGGAAGGGCTGGAGTCCGCGCCGCCGCCGTCCCCCCGCAAGCCTTGACCCGGCCATGAGCGCCCGCGCCTTTGCGCCCGCCAAGGTGAACCTCTACCTGCATGTGGGCCCGCCTGGTCCGGACGGCTTCCATCCCCTTGAGAGCCTCATGGTTTTCGCAGATGTCGGCGATTGGGTGGCGATCTCGGAGGAAACTTCGTCACCCCTGCAGATGACGGGCCCGTTTGCGGCTGGCTTGGGTGGCGACGACAATCTGGTGCTGCGGGCCGCCCGTCTTCTCTCGGATCGGCTCGACCAGCCCGGACCTGCGCCGGCCCTCCGGCTCGACAAGCACCTGCCCCTGGCCTCAGGTCTGGGCGGGGGCTCGGCCGACGCCGCCGCGACCCTGCGTCTCCTCAACCGCCGCTGGGGCCAGACCCTGACCTTGGACGAGCTGGAAGTCCTTGCGGGGGACCTTGGGTCCGACGTCCCGGCCTGCATCCGCAGCCAGCCGGTCACAGCTTCGGGCCGGGGGCATATCCTCGCTCCGGCGCCACGGCTTCCGGACATGCCGGCCGTGCTGGTCAATCCCGGCGTCGCCTGCCCTACAGGAGCGGTCTATCGCGCCTATGATGAGGCGGGGCCGAGGGACTTGGCCGATCCTGTCCCGGACCCTGGCGCGCTTCCGGACGTCGTCGCCGCAGCCCGCTGGCTGTCGACCCTGCGGAACGATCTCGAGCGTCCCGCCGCCGCCGTCGCGCCCCCCGTGACGACGCTGTTGGAACGCCTTTGCGACGCTCCTGAGACGCTCCTCGCCCGCCTGTCCGGATCCGGAGCCACGGCCTTCGCCCTCTGCCCCGACGCCGCCGCGGCCAGGCGCCAGGCTGCGACCCTTGCCCGCGAACACCCAGACTGGTGGGTGCGTCCCTGCCGCCTCGGCGCCCCGCTCGAAGACAGTCCCTGAAACGAAAACGGGGACCCCGAGGGGTCCCCGCTCCGCCACGACTGAGGGGAGGATCAGCTGTGGTAGGCCCGCTCTCCGAACTCGGAGATGTCCAGGCCCTCTTCCTCGCTGTCCACGGTCGAGCGCAGGCCGACAGTGAACTTGATCACGTAGAAGACGATGGCGCTTGCGACGGCCGACCAGGCGATCGCCACCAGCACGGCCTTGATCTGGGCCATGACCTGGGTGGAGAGCACATAGGCCGCGGTGTCGCAGGTGGAGATGTCGCCGTCCGCTGCGCAGGTGGTGTAGTCCACCACGCCCGCGCCGCCCCAGGCCGGATTGACCAGGAGGCCGGTGGCGATGGCGCCGACGATGCCGCCGATGGCGTGGATGCCGAAGGCGTCCAGGCTGTCGTCGTACTTCAGCGCATTCTTGATCTTCGAGCAGAAGATCACGCAGATCGGCGACACCACGAGGCCGAGGACCACAGCGCCCACCGGACCGGCGAAGCCGGCCGCCGGGGTGATGGCGACCAGACCGGCCACCAGACCCGAAGCCAGGCCCAGGGCGCTGGCGCGCTTGCGGGTCACCCATTCCGTGACGACCCACGAGAAGCCCGCCGCGGCGGTGGCGACCAGGGTGTTGACCATCGCCAGGGCGGCATAGCCGTTGGACTCCAGGTTGGACCCGGCGTTGAACCCGAACCAGCCGACCCACAGCAGGCCTGCGCCCGTCATGGTGAGGGTCAGGGAGTGCGGCGGCATCGGCTCGGACCCGAAGCCCTTGCGGGGGCCGAGGATGAGGGCGCCGACCAGGGCTGCGATGCCGGCGTTGATGTGCACCACGGTGCCGCCTGCGAAGTCCAGAGCGCCGAAGCCCCAGAGGAGGCCGGACTGGATCGGATCCGTCGGCGCCGCCGCCACTGCATCGGGACCCGCCCACCACCAGACCATGTGCGCGATCGGGTAGTAGGAGAGAAGCGGCCACAGGATGGCGAACACCACCACGGCGGCGAACTTCATCCGCTCCGCAACCCCGCCCAGAACAAGGGCGGCGGTGATGCAGGCGAAGGTCATCTGGAAGGCGATGAAGGCCAGTTCAGGGATCACGACGCCAGTCGAGAAGGTGCCTACCACGCTTGCGGGAGTGACGCCGTTCAGGAACAGCTTGTCTCCGCCGCCCACAAACTTGTCGAGAGCGCCGCCGTCGGTGAAGGCGAGGCTATAGCCCCAGAACAGCCAGGCCATCATGCCGATGACCGTCACGACGCCGACCTGCATCAGCATGGACAGCATGTTCTTCTGACGCACCAGACCGCCGTAGAACAGGGCGAGGCCCGGCAGGATCATCAGCAGGACGAGGACGGTGGAGACCAGCATCCAGGTCGTATCGCCCTTGTCCGGGACCGGCGCCGGCGCTTCGGCGGCGGGGGCCGCCTCGGCGGGAGCCGCAGGCGCGGCCGCTTCGGCCGCGGCGACCGGCGCAGCCTCCTGAGCCATGGCCGGGGCCGCCAGCGGCGCCCCCGCCAGGGTCGCGGCGAGCAACAGCCCGGCCAGACCCCTTGATTTGAACATGTTCATTTCTCGTTCCTTCCTGGAGGGGTCAGAGCGCCGAGGCGCCCGTTTCGCCGGTGCGAATCCGCACCGCGTCGGCCACATCGAGGACGAAAATCTTCCCGTCGCCGATCTTTCCGGTTGAGGCGGCGGACTTGATGGTCTCCACCACCCCCGCCGCAGCAGAGTCATCGACCACTGCTTCGAGCTTCACCTTGGGGATGAAGTTCACCTGATACTCGGCGCCCCGATAGATCTCGGTCTGCCCCTTCTGACGCCCGTAACCCTTGACTTCCGTGATCGTGAGCCCTTCGACCCCAGACGAAACGAGCGCTTCGCGCACCTCGTCCAGCTTGAAGGGTTTGACGATCGCCATGATCAGTTTCATCCCGTCGCTCCCGCTGAAGACCTTCCGGACCAGTCCCCAGCCCGAAGGCCACCCAGTCCGCCGAGCAGGCTACGGGTACTGGTCAGTGGCGGGAGCCCAAGGCGCCGGAAAAACAGGCGACCGACCCGCATAGATTAAAATTTAGGCGCCGTGATTTCCGGTTTGGTTCGAACGGAGGCGCCAAAGGGGAGGCAGAGCGGGCTATGTTCCCGCTCGGGCGACGGATGATCACGACAGCGTGATGACTGGGTCTTCCGGCGGACGGGCAGTAGCCATTTCCCCATGCGCCGGACTAATTCGGGTCGCCCGCCAGTCCGGGCTTCGTCTTTGCACGTCTTCAGGGTCGTCATGTCAAAACTCCTCTCCGTCCTCGCAGTTCTGCTCCTCTCCGGGGGCGCCGCCTCCGCGCAGGTCCCGGCCGCGTCTGCGGCGCCGACAGCGGCTCCGGCCGTTCTTTCCGCGCCGGTCGTCCCAGCCGGCGATGTTATCGAGACCCTCCGGGCCTCAGGTCAGTTCACCACCTTCCTGCGGGCCTCGGACCTCGTCGGCCTGACCGCCTTCGTGAAGGCGCGGCCAGAGATCACGGTTCTTGCCCCCGCGGACGCCGCCTTCGCCGCTCTTCCTGCGGGCGAACTGGACCGGCTTCTCGCTCCGGCCAACCGGGCCGAGCTCCAGAAGGTGGTTCTTCGCCATCTCATCAACGCCCGCGTCCCCTTTGAAACCTTCAAGGGCGCCGTGACCAGCGCGCCGAGCATGGGAGGCGAGACCATCGAACTCAACGGCGACGCCGCCCCCACTGTGGGCGGGGCTCCCGTGGTTCAGGCGGATGTCATGGCCGCAAACGGCGTGGTCCATGTCCTTGGAGCGGTGATCCGGCCACCGGCGCCCTGACGGCTCGCCGTCACGGACCTTCCGGCGAGCTTGAAGCGCGAGGCGGCGGGCCCTATGGTCCGCCTCCCTTTTTGCGCCTGCGAAGCCACGCCGATGTCTGCTGAAAAACCACTGTCTTTTCAGGCCCTGATCCTCACTCTGCACGAGTACTGGAGCCGTCAGGGTTGCGTCGTCCTCCAGCCGCATGACGTCGAGGTCGGGGCGGGCACGCTGCATCCCGCCACGGTCCTTCGGGCGCTCGGACCCCGCCCCTGGCGGGCCGCCTATGTCCAGCCCTCACGGAGGCCCGGCGATGGCCGATATGGCGAAAACCCGAACCGGCTGCAGCACTACTACCAGTATCAGGTCATCCTGAAGCCCAATCCCGACAATCTGCAGGAACTCTATCTTGGCAGTCTCGACGCCATCGGCCTCGACACCCGGCTGCATGACATCCGCTTCGTGGAGGACGACTGGGAGAATCCGACCGTTGGCGCATGGGGCCTGGGCTGGGAGGTCTGGTGCGACGGCATGGAGGTGACGCAGTACACCTACTTCCAGCAGGTCGGCGGCCTGGACGTCTCTCCCGTGGCCGGCGAACTCACCTACGGTCTGGAGCGGCTGGCCATGTACCTGCAGGGCGTCGACCGGTTCGATCAGCTGGCGTTCAACGATCCCGACGGGCCCCTCCCGATGACCTATGGCGATGTGTTCCTGGAGAACGAGCGGCAGCAGTCGGAAGCTAACTTCCACCTCTATGACGTGGCGACCCTGAAACGGCAGTTCGAGGACATGGAGACTCAGGTTCCGCGACTTCTGAACGGGCGGGGACCCCAGGGCCAGTCTACGGTTCTGCCCGCCTACGACCATGTCCTGAAGGCAAGTCACCTGTTCAACCTGATGGACGCCCGCGGCGCCATCGCCGTCGCTGAGAGGCAGAGTTACATCGGTCGCATCCGCGACCTGACCAAGATGTGCGCCGAGGCCTGGGTGGCCAACGAGGGCGGCGAAGGCCGGGCCGGGGGGGACTGACCATGCCGCAGCTGCTGCTCGAGCTCTTCTCCGAGGAAATCCCTGCACGGATGCAGGCGCAGGCCGCGCGCGACCTGGACCGCATGGTCAGGGAACGCCTTGCGGCTTCTGGTCTTGAGCCCAAGTCCTTGCGCGCCTTTGCCGGCCCGCGCCGCCTCACCCTCGTCGCCGAAGGTGTCCCGACCGCTCAGCCTGACCGTCGGGAAGAGCGCAAGGGGCCGCGGGTCGCCGCGCCTGAGGCGGCGCTCGCGGGCTTCCTTCGCTCTACCGGTCTCACCCGGGAACAGCTGGTCGAAAGGGATGGCGTCTGGTTCGCCGAGCTCAGCGCTGCGGGACGACCGACCACCGAGGTCCTTTCGGGGATCATCCCCGAGGTGATCCGCAGCTTCCCCTGGCCCAAGTCCATGACCTGGGAAACGGGGACACTCCGTTGGGTCCGACCGCTCAAGCATATTCTCTGCCTCTTCGAGGGCGCCCTCGTCTCGTTCGATGTCGACGGGATTCCCTCGGTCGACTTCACGCTCGGCCACCGCTTCATGGCGTCCGCACGGCCCTTCAGGGTCCGCTCCTTCGCCGGTTATCGCACAGGGCTCGAGAAGCGCTTTGTGGTTCTGGATCCCGAGGAACGGAAGCTGCGGATCCTGATGGACTCCCGCCGCCTCTGTGCAGACCGCGGGCTCGAGCTGGTCGAGGACGCCGGCCTGCTGGACGAGGTCGCCGGCCTCGTGGAGTGGCCTGTCCCCGTCCTCGGCGACATGGACCCGGACTTCCTGTCCCTGCCGCCGGAGGTCATCCGCACCTCCATGCGTAATCACCAGAAGTACTTCGCCCTCCGCGACCCGGCGACGGGCCGGCTGGCGCCGCACTTCGTCACCGTCTCGAACATCGCCGCACCAGACGGCGGAGCGGCGATCGCCGCAGGGAACGCCAAGGTCCTTTCGGCGCGGCTCTCGGACGCCCGCTTCTTCTGGGACGAGGACCGCAAGGTCTCCCTCGAGTCGCGCCTCGAGAAGCTGAAGTCTGTCACGTTCCATGCCCGCCTCGGCACCCTTGCCGAGCGCGTCGAGCGGCTGGAGCACCTCGCCGCCGCCCTCGCGCCCCGGGTGGGCGCCGACCCCTCCAAGGCGGCCCTCGCGGCCCGGCTCTGCAAGGCGGACCTGACGACCGGAATGGTAGGAGAGTTCCCCGAACTGCAGGGACTGATGGGCGGCTACTACGCCCTCGAAGAGAAGCTGACGCCGGTCACCGCCGAGGCCATCCGCGACCATTACCGCCCTGTTGGCCCGTCCGACGAGGTCCCGGACCGCCCCGTGACCATGGCCGTGGCCCTTGCCGAGAAGCTGGATACGCTGACGGCCTTCTTTGCGATCAACGAAAAGCCGACGGGCTCGCGCGATCCCTACGCGCTGCGGCGCGCCGCCCTGGGTGTCATCCGGATTCTCCTGACCTCGGAGGTTCGGGCCCCGGTCCGTGAACTGGTGGCGGACTGGTACCGTTCCCTCCGCTGTTTCGTGGGCCCCGGACGGGCTCTCTACGCTTCCGGACGCAGGACGACAGGGTATCTTGGTCCCAAGCCCCGGGAGCCCTCCGAGGTGTTCCAGACCTATGTGGAGGAGTTCGAGTCCGCCCTTCTCGAAGGGGAGCCCATGGTTGTGGCGGTCGACACCGATTTCGACATCCGGTTCGATCGAGGAGCGGCGGGCGGCGAGGCGCCGGAGGAAGAGGTCCTCTACCGTTTCCGGCCCTATCCGGAAGTCGCCGACGAGGTCCTCGGCTTCCTTGGCGAACGGCTGAAGGTCCTGTTGCGCGAGCAGGGACGCCGGCATGACCTCGTGGACGCCGTCTTTGCGCTTGGAGACGACGACCTGGTCCGGATCAGCGCCCGGATTGAGGCCCTGAGCCACTTTCTGGAGACCCCTGACGGCGCCAACCTTCTGGCTGGCTATCGGCGCGCGACCAACATTCTTCGGGCGGAGGAGAAGAAGTCTGCGCTCCCTGAGGGGCCGGCCGTCCGGCTCGAAGGCGCTCCTGAAGAGGAAATCGCCCTTGTGGCCGCCGTCGCGGAAACGACGCCGAGGGTCGCAGGGCTTTCCGGATCCGAGGATTTCGCCGGGGCCATGAGCGCGCTGGCCGACCTGCGCGGTCCGGTCGACGCCTTCTTTGACAAGGTGCTTGTGAACGCAGAAGACCTGAAGGCCCGGGAGAATCGCCTGAGGCTCCTCGTCCAGGTCCGCGCCGCCATGTCCGAGGTCGCCGACTTCGGTCAGGTCATTGGTTAGGGGAGGCGGCTATGTCCGATGAGACGCGTTGGGTCTACGCCTTCGGGGGCGGAACCGCCGAGGGAGACGCATCCATGCGCAATCTCCTGGGTGGCAAGGGCGCCAACCTGGCGGAGATGTCGGCCCTCGGACTGCCCGTGCCCCCGGGCTTCACCATCACGACCGAGGCCTGCAATCACTTCTATGGCCATGACAGGGCCTATCCGAGGACTCTCCAGGCCCAGGTGGAGGCGGCCCTCGAAAGGGTAGAGTCGCTAACAGGGAAGCGCTTCGGAGACCCCTCGGCGCCTCTCCTGGTCTCTGTCCGGTCCGGCGGACGGGCCTCCATGCCCGGCATGATGGACACGGTCCTCAATCTCGGTCTGAACGACGCCACCACGGAGGGGCTGGCCAAGCTCGCAGGAAACCGCCGTTTCGCCCTCGATTCCTACCGGCGTTTCATCCAGATGTACTCCAACGTGGTCCTTGGCCTGGATCACCACCTGTTCGAGGAGATCCTGGACAGCCACAAGGATCGGCTCGAGGTCACGATCGACACCGCGCTCGCCGCCGAGGACTGGGAGAGGGTGGTGGCCGACTACAAGGCCGCCGTCGAGGAAGAACTGAGCGAGCCCTTTCCCCAGGATCCCAAGGCCCAGCTCTGGGGCGCCATCGGCGCGGTCTTCGCCAGCTGGATGAACGAACGCGCCAAGTTCTATCGCCGCATGCACGACATCCCCGAGAGCTGGGGCACGGCGGTGAACATCCAGGCCATGGTGTTCGGCAACATGGGCGACTCCTCGGCGACGGGAGTGGCCTTCACCCGCAATCCCTCCACCGGCGAGAACAGGCTCTATGGCGAATTCCTGATCAACGCCCAGGGTGAGGACGTGGTGGCCGGGATCCGGACCCCCCAGGCCCTGACCCGGGCTGCGCGGGAGGAGATGGGGGACCGCACCCCCTCCATGGAGGAGGCCCTTCCGGAGGTCTTCGCCCAGTTCCGGGATGTGGTCGAGCGGCTCGAGCGACACTATCGCGACATGCAGGACGTGGAGTTCACCGTCGAGCAGGGCCGCCTCTACATGCTGCAGACCCGCAACGGGAAGCGCACCGCCAAGGCCGCCCTCAAGATGGCGGTGGACATGGCCGGCGAGGGGCTGATCAGCCGGCAGGAAGCGGTCATGCGCGTCGACCCCTCCAGCCTGGACCAGCTTCTGCACCCGACCATCGACCCCGAAAGTCCAAGGGACGTGGTGGCCACCGGCCTACCGGCCTCTCCGGGCGCCGCGACGGGCGTGGTGGTGTTCGACGCCAACGAGGCTCAGCGCCGCGGAGGAGCGGGCGAGGCGGTGATCCTGGTTCGTGAGGAAACC
>JBJTEN010000047.1:0-6157 GCA_046092925.1 Phenylobacterium sp.
GTTCTGGTCAAGCGACTCCTGCGCGGCGCCTCGCCCGGGCGCTACGACCTGGAGAGCGTCGCCGGCCCCACCCGGCGCGACGCCCGCCTGCGCTGGGCCGCCCACATCACCGCCATCGTGCCCCCCTGGCAGGCGAGGCGCATCCTGATCCAGGGCGACTGACTTCCGGAATTCCACGCCAAAACTGGCGCAAGACTGTAGTTTTGTTACAGTCTCGCCATGCCGACCCTTCCCGACCCGCCCGGCGAGCTGGGCGAATGCCTGGCGATTGAACGCCGCATCGAAGCCGCCTTCGAGCAGGCCTGGTCCGAGGCCATGGCCCGCCGGCAGGGCGCCTGCCTCTCGGGCTTCGACCCGCACCGCATCCCGCCGCGCAGCGAGCGCCAGATCCTCGCCGCCGCCCGCCGCCGCCTCGCCAACCGCCGGGCCTGGCGGCGCAGTCCGGCGGGACGACTGGAACGCCTGTCCGCTGAGGCCGCCGCCCTCGTCTCCGGCCTGCCGCCGACGGTCGGCGACCTCGGCGGCCGTCACGCCCGGCGGGCGGCGGAGGACCTCTCCCTGGCCGCCCGCCGTCTCGCCCGTATCGCCGCCTCGGCGCGCCGCGCCCTCGACGCCCGGGAGGCCCGCGCGGAAGGACTTGGCAGGGGGAGCGGAACGGGAGAACCTGACGTCGTTTCAGGGTCAGGGCTTTCAGGTTTTCCGGACGCGATGTCCTCCGCAGACAGTCTTCCCGCAGAGACCGCCCCGGCGGACTGGCGTGTTCCCGCCATCATCGGCGCGGCCCTGATGATGCAGACCCTGAACGCCACGGTCCTGACCAACGCCCTGCCCACCATGGCCGTCTCCCTTGGCGTCGAGCCGCTCCGGCTCAACCTCGCCATCACCATGTACATGCTCGCCGCCGCCGTCTTCCTGCCGGTCAGCGGCTGGGCGGCGGACCGTTTCGGGGCGCGGCGGGTCTTTGTCGCCGCCATCCTTCTCTACGCCCTCGCCTCCGCCGCCTGCGGTCTCGCCGGCTCCCTTCCCGCCCTGGTGGCCGCCCGGATCGCCCAGGGCGCCGCCGGCGCCATGATGGGCCCGGTCGGCCGGCTGGTCCTGTTGCGCACCACCCCCAAGTCGCAGCTCGTCGGCGCCCTCTCCATCCTGACCATGCCAGCCCTTCTGGGCCCGGTGATCGGCCCGGTCCTCGGCGGCGCCATCGTCACCTTCGCCGACTGGCGCTGGATCTTCTTCATCAACCTGCCCATCGCCGTCGTCGGCCTCATCCTCGTTCTGCGCCATGTGCCCCGGGTGGCCGGACAGGAGGTCGCGCCCATCGACTGGCCGGGCGTGGCCCTCACCGGCCTCGGCCTCGCCGCCCTGATCTTCGGCTTCGAGAACCTGGGTCGCGACGTCCTGCCGCCCCTCCTCGTCGCCGGCCTCTTCGCCCTGGGCCTGGGGCTCCTCTGGGCCTATGCCCGCTACGCCCGGGGCAATCCCCACGCCATCCTGGACACCAGCCTCTTCCGGGTCGGCACCTTCCGCGCCTCGGTGGTCGGCGGAGGTTTCATGCGCATGGCCATGGGGGCCAACCCCTTCCTGCTCGCCCTGCTCTTCCAGGTCGCCATGGGAATGAACGCCCTCCAGGCCGGCCTCCTCACCTTCGTCAGCGCCGCCGGCGCCCTGGTGATGAAGACCGCGGCGCCGCCCATCCTCCGCCGGTTCGGCTTCCGCCGGGTGCTGGTGGTCAACACCTTCATCGTCGGGCTCAGCTTCATGGCCTGCGCCGCCTTCGGCCCCGCCACGCCCCACCTCCTGATCGTCGGGGTCCTCCTGGTCGGCGGCTTCTTCCGCTCCCTCCAGTTCACCAGCCTGAACGGCATGGCCTATGCGGACATCGACCCCGAGCGGATGAGCCGCGCCTCCACCCTGTCCTCCATGGCCCAGCAGCTGGTCCAGTCCATCGGCATCGGCCTGGCCGCCACCCTCCTGCACCTCTCCATGCAGGCGCACGGGATGAAGACCCTCACCGTCGAGGTCGTCGCGCCCATCTTCCTCGTCATCGGCGCTGTGACCTTCCTCTCACTGGCCTTCTACCTGCGCCTGCCCCGGGACGCCGGCGACGAGATGAACGGGCGGGCCTAGCCAGCCTCCGGGCACGAAGCCTGCGCGAAAAAGGCAGTATTAAAGTCTTTCCCCAGGCCCCTTCGGCGAACAGCGGACGCACTCAAACCACACGACCAAAACCCAAGAGTGAGCCCTATGGGCCTGACCGCCTCAGATCAGGTAGAATCAGGTACAAATCACGATTTATGCTGATGGGGTATCGGTCATGTCGAGCGACACTTGGGCAATTGTAGTTGCTACTGCGTTTGGCCCGATTGCAGCAGTTCTCGTATCCTTCATACGCGAGGGACGCGCTGCGATCAGAGATCGCCGTTTGTTTGTATTTCGAACACTCATGGCCACTAGGAAGCAAATAATTTCAGCCGAACATGTCGGCGCACTCAATCTTGTAGAAGTCGAATTCTATGGATGTAAAAATATAGAGACGGCTTGGCGCCAATATCTGTCCCATTTAAACACAAATCCCCAATCGGAATATGAACAGTGGAATCAGGTTCGCCATAATTTGCTAGCAAAAATGCTCTCAGAAATGTCTAAGAAACTTGGATTTAAGTATGATACGCTTGATATTTTTCAAGGCGGTTATTCACCTGACGGTTTAGCACATCGCGATGCTGTGGCAGTTGGAGCCTTAGAATACATCCGTGAACTTAGTGTCGGGATGAAGACGATCCCTATTTCGATCCTCGACCCATCCACTCAGCGCGCCAAGATCGGTGACGATCACCCACAGCCCTGAGCTTTAGATCAACGGGATAGGGGCGGAGCCTTCGCCCCGCCCCCCCGCATCTTCCTGTCCCGCAGTCCGCTCAGACCGCCGCCAGGTGACGCCCGGAGGTCAGAGCCGTCTTGGCCGCCAGCTCGGCCTTGGCCGTCTCGTACTCCGCCGCCAGCCGGTCGACGAAGTCCGCCGTCGAGGGAATGTCGTTGAGAACGCCGATGCCCTGGCCGCAGCCCCAGATGTCCTTCCAGGCCTTGGCCTCGGTGTTGCCGCCCGAGCCGAAGTTCATCTTCGAGGGGTCCGCCTGGGGCAGGTTGTCCGGGTCCAGGCCCGCTCGTTCGATGGAGGGGCGCAGATAGTTGCCGTGCACGCCGGTGAAAAGGTTCGAGTAGACGATGTCCTCGCCCGAGCTCTCGACGATCATGTCCTTGTAGCCCTGGACGGCGTTGGCCTCCTTCGTGGCGATGAAGGCCGAGCCCACATAGGCTAGGTCCGCGCCCATGGCCTGGGCGGCCAGGATGGAGCGGCCGCAGGCGATGGAGCCCGACAGGGCGATCGGCCCGTCGAACCATTGGCGCAGCTCCTGCATCAGGGCGAAGGGCGACAGCCCGCCCGCATGGCCACCGGCGCCGGCCGCCACGGGAATCAGGCCGTCGGCGCCCTTCTCGATCGCCTTACGGGCGAACTTGTCGTTGATCACGTCATGCAGGATCACGCCGCCCCAGGAGTGGATCTCCGCGTTCATGTCGACATTGGCCCCCAGGGAGGTGATGACCAGCGGAACCTTGTACTTCTTGCAGAGGGCGACGTCCTCCTCGAGCCGGTTGTTCGTCTTGTGGACAATCTGGTTCACGGCGAAGGGCGCGGAGGGCCGGTCGGGGTTCTGGCGGTCCCAGTCGGCCAGCTCCTCGGTGATCCGGGCCAGCCACTCGTCGAGCTGGCTGATCGGCCGGGCGTTCAGCGAGGGGAAGGAGCCGACGACGCCCGCCTTGCACTGGGCGATGACGAGGTCGGGGCCGGAAATGATGAACAGCGGCGAGGCGATGACGGGCAGGCGCAGGCGCTGGGAAAGAATGGGAGGCAGGGCCACGGGCGAATTCCTATTCTGAAACCTGAAAGTTTACAACGTACGACAAAACACCCCGGGAGAAAACCCCCGGGTCGCCGGCAACCGGCCGGATTCCATTCTAACCCTCCCGCCGGCGGGGGAAAGGGGGAGCAATGGCTCATGAATTCCTCCCTCCAGGCGGTGGTGGACCGCGAAGCGGGCCGGAGGGGGTCTCCTGAGTCACAGTTGACCCGGTCGCCCGGCATCTCCGAAGGCTCACCTGTGGGAGGCGCATCGCCAGGCCAAGGCGGGTTGACCCTCCCCGCCCGCGGGCGCACCCTCCGACCCGTCCAAATCCGGAGACCCGCCATGGAAAACCCCAGGAAAGCCGCCTTCGCCTGCGACCTTCTCCTGACCGGGGCCTTCCATGCCGCTTCCGACCTTCACCCTCGACGCCCTCAGCTACACCGCGCCTGACGGGCGACGGCTGTTCGAGGACCTGAGCCTGTCCGCAGGACCCGGCAGGATCGCCGTGACCGGACGCAACGGGACGGGCAAGTCGAGCCTGCTTTCCATCCTCGCCGGCCGGCTGCAGCCGACCTCGGGCTCCATCTCGGTCACTGGCCGCGTGGGCCTCTTGTCCCAGGAGATAGGAGACGGCGCCGGCCTGTCGGTGGGCGACCTGATGGGGGTGAACGAGGGACTTTCGCGGCTGTCCCGGATCGAGGCCGGCAATGCCCTCGGCGATGACCTCGACCTCGCCGACTGGGCCCTTCCGGCGCGGATGGCCCTGGCTCTCGACGGCATGGGCCTTGCGGGCCTGCCGCCGGAGCACCCTGCAACCAGCCTGTCCGGCGGCGAGCGCACCCGGGCGCGGCTGGCCGGCCTGTTGGCCATGGAGACCGACATCCTCCTGCTCGACGAGCCCACCAACCACCTCGACGCCGCCGGCCGGGCCCAGGTCTCGGCGGCCCTGGCGGGGCACCGGGGCTGCGTGGTGCTGGTCAGCCATGACCGGTCCCTGCTGCGCCTCGCCGACCGGTTCCTCGAACTCTCGGGACTTTCCCCACGCCTGTTCAGCGGGGATTACGACGCCTTCCGCACCCTCCGGGCCGCCGAGGCGGAGGCGGCGGTCGGGGACCTCGAGGCCGCGCGGCGCGACCTGCGCCAGGCAGAGCGCCAGGCCCGGCGGGAGACGGAGAGGGCGGCGCGCCGGGCCCGCCCGGGCAAGGAGGCCCGCCGGCGGGGCGAGCCGAAGATCATGATGAACGCTGTCCGCAACTGGGCGGAAAACAGCGCATCGCGCCGCAGCCGCACCGGCGGGGCCCTCGCTGAGCGGGCCGAGGCCGCCGCCGCAGAGGCCGACGCCCGGGTCGAGCGTCTGAACCTCCTGGCCTTCGACCTGCCGCCCTCCGGCCTGCCCTCGGGCCGCCGGGTCCTGGAGATGCAGGGGGCGGGCTTCGCCTGGCCCGGCGGACCCGACGTACTGTCCGGCGTCGACCTGGTCGTCACGGGGCCAGAGAGGATCGGCCTGACCGGCCCCAACGGAGCGGGCAAGTCCACCCTCCTGCGCCTCGCCAGCGGGGAGCTGGCGCCCACGGCGGGCCAGGTGCGCCTGTCCGTCGCCGCGGCGCGCCTGGACCAGGACGCCAGCCTGCCGGCTGGATCCGCCTCGCTCGTGGACGCCTTCCGCCGGATGAACCCGCTGGCCGGCGAGAACCGGGCCCGCGCCGCCCTGGCCACATTCCTGTTCCGCAACACCGCAGCGGACAAACCGCCCGCCGCCCTCAGCGGCGGGGAGAAACTGCGGGCCGCCCTCGCCTGTCGGCTCCTGGGCGACGATCCCCCCGCCCTGCTGGTGCTGGACGAGCCCACCAACCATCTCGACCTCGATTCCGTGGAGGCGCTGGAGGCGGCCCTGCGCGGCTACGACGGCGCCCTCCTGGTGGCCAGCCACGACGCTGACTTCCTGGACGCCCTGGACCTGACCCGGCGCCTCGAGCTGTCTGGGGAGTGATGCGGGGCGGAGGGGGACAACGGTGCCTCCGCAAGTCCGCTCAGTCGGCTCCGCCCACAGCTCCCCCCAAGGGAAGCAATTTCGCTGAAGGGGCGGTGGACGGCGCCGCGGGCCCCCGGCCCCGCCCCGAACTGGACGCCGCCTCGCAAGGCTGGCACACCGTCGACGGTGATGCGGCCGCCCGCGCCGCAGCTGGGGGAAAGTCATGGGAATGGAAGTCCAGGGGGTCTGCGATCCCCGCTTTGAGGCCGGTCTCCAGATTGCC
>JBJTEN010000048.1:0-3280 GCA_046092925.1 Phenylobacterium sp.
GGCCTTCGGCCCCCTGCTCGGCGCCGTGCCGGGCGCTGCGGGCCCCAAGGGCCGGATCGTCAACATCACCTCGGTGTCGGGCAAGTTCGGCTATCCCTTCACCGCCGCCTACGCCGCGTCCAAGCACGGGCTGGAAGGCTACTCCGAAAGCCTGCGCCGCGAACTCATGCTCACGGGCGTCGATGTGATCGTGGTCGGACCCGGCGCGGTGAAGACGCCGATCTGGGACAAGGGCGCCGCCGTCGACCGGTCGCGCTATGACGGTACGGGCTGGGCCGCCCCACTCGCCCGGCTGGAGGAGAGCCTCTCCGCCATGGATCAGGAGGGTCTGGAGGCCTCCGTCATCGCCGATGTGGTGCTGAAGGCGCTCACCGCCGCCCGTCCAAAGGTGCGCTAGGCGCCCGTGCCGCAGCCGCTTGTGAACTGGTGGCTGCCGCGACTTCTGCCGAAGCGCCTGATCGACGGGGTGATCGCCGACCGGCTCGGCCTCAGACCCACGGCCGCTTCACGGTAAGGCATGGAACCGAGTTTGAAGACCGTCAGCCGCCGACGCCTGCTCATCGCCGGGGGGCTCTCCGGCCTTGCCGCAGGACCCGCCCGGGCGGCGACCGACCGCTTCACCTCCGGCGTCCAGGGATCGAAGGTCCTCGACCACTCGGCCTTCGACGACTTGCTGGAGACCTATGCGCGCTTGGCGGCCGATGGCGTCGTTCGCGTCGATTACGCTGGCTGGGCGGCCTCGCCGAATGACCTCCGGCGTCTGAAACGGTATCTTGCAGACCTCAGCCGCGCCGATCCGCTCTCGCTCACCCGGGCCGAGCAGTTCGCCTACTGGGCCAACCTCTACAATGCGCTCACCCTCGACGTGGTTCTGGCCGCCTTCCCGGTGCGATCGATCCGCGACATCCGGCCCTCGCTGCTGGCCGCCGGTCCCTGGCGACAGGAGCGCATCACGATCGGCGGCGCCCGGCTGTCGCTCGATGCGATCGAGCATGACATTCTTCGAAGGGCCTGGCCGGACCCCCGCGTTCACTATGCGGTCAATTGCGCCTCCTTCAGCTGTCCGGACCTGCCTCGCCGCGCCTGGCGTGGGGCGGGTCTCCAGGCCGCCCTCGACGAGGCGGCCCGGACCTATGTCAATCATCCGCGGGCGGTGCGTTTCGAAGGCGACGCCCTGGTCGTGTCCTCGATCTACAGGTGGTACGCCGAGGACTTCGGATCATCCGATGCCGCCGTGATCGCGCATCTGGCGCGTTTTGCACGGCCGCCGCTCGCGGCGCGGCTGAAGGCCAGCCGCCGGATCGCCCGCACCACCTACGACTGGTCTCTCAACGGGGTCAGGACGGCCGGGTAGGCGCCATTGACCGGCCGGCTCCCCCCGGACCTGCAATCCCGGATCCCGGAGGGCCGCCACGCGCCTTGACCGGATCTTCCTGCGGCCATCGGGCCCAAGCGGTTCACCCTTCTTCGGACCGTCTCGTGGCGGATGTCGAAGCCGCGGTACGGGTTGTGGAACTTCGCCATGAACGGCGATCTCAGGCGCCTCGGCCGCCGGGCGCTGAGGCTGGGCTGACTGCGCGCGCAGCATCCGCCTCAGGTTGACTGGACGACGCCCGAGAAACGCCCGCGACGGCTCTTGGTCTAGGGTGCGGGATCAGAAGGCGTAGCTCAGGCCCGCCTGAAAGGTTCGCTGAGGTCCAGGCAGGATCCCGCGAGAGCGATCCACGATCGTCAGCTCGTCGAACAGGTTCTTCACCGCCAGATAGCCGCCCAGACGGCCATCCGGCGCGGTAAGATTGAGAGTCGCGTTCCAGATGGTGGCGGGGCGGATACGTCCGCGCTGGCCATTGGCGGTCGGGGCGAGGGTGTTGAGATCATCGGTGAACATGCCGCCGGTGTGGACGACCTCGATCTGCCCCTCGAACCAGTCACCCCGGGCGTAGCCGACAGCGCCGGAAAACAGCGTCCTGGGCGCATAGGGCAGACGATTGCCGGTGACGACCACGTTGGTGAAGCCACTCACATTGGAGAACCGTCGGCCAACGAACTTGGCGTCTGACACCACAGTCAGGGCGGCGCGAACGAAAAGGTCGTCGCCGTTCAACAGGCCCAACTCCCGGGCCGAGGCCTGCAGGCTGGCTTCAATGCCCGAGTGACGGGTCTCGCCAGCGCTAGTCAGGGTCGCGCCGAGCCCCCCGGCGACCGAAGCCGGGACGATCTGGTTCTCGAAGTCCATCCGGAACGCCGCCACGTCGAGACGAACCCCATCGACCGGCTGACCGCGCAAGCCGGCTTCCCAGGCGGTGGAGATCTCCGCGTCGAGGTCGACCGCGCCGCCATTGGAGTTGATGATGATGTCCTCGACGCGCGGCGGCGCGAAGCCGCGATGTACGCCGCCGAACAGGGTCCAGCGGTCGTTCACCTCGTAGGCGGCGCCAAGCCCGGGGATCACCTCGTTGAGCGAGGCGGACCCGCGCACGCCGGTCAGCCTGTTCACACGATCGTACTCGATGCTCTCAATTCGCACGCCGGGACTGACCGACAGCGGCCCCCAGGCCAGTCGGGCGGTGGCGAAGCCGGCGATCGCCTTGGCATAGCGCAGATTGTCTTCGATCAGGCCCGCATTGCGGCCGACGCCGGCGCGACGGGCGCGGGGCGTGTCGCCGTTGACCTGCAGGCGCGCCTGGCGCTCATTGGCCCAGCGCAGGCCGGCCTCCGCCGACACATCTGCGCCCAGGGCGGGGCCCTTCCAGGTCAGGCGGCTCTCGGCGCCCCAGGTAATGTATTCTCGCAGGCGGCCCTCGGTGCCGCATGTGGTGTCGAGATTGGCCATGCCGCCGCAGGCCGGATCGCTGGCGTCGTTGGGCCGTTGACTGGAGCTCGAAGACTGGCGCCACCAGTCCCGATCGAACCAAGAGTAATGGATCGACGTCTTCAGTTGGAGAGACTCGGAGACCCGCCAGCCGTGTGTCGCGGAGGCTCCCACGCGGTCGCTCGTGAAGGAGTCGTTTGCGAAGGGATTGGCGCGCGGATTGGCGGCGAACTCAGCCTCCGTCAGGCCGGAATAGGTGACCTGACTGTCCTCGGAGAACGTCGAAAGGCGCAGGGACAACCGATGGGCGTCTGACAGGTCACGCTCGGCCTTGAAGAAAATGTCCTCGAACCGCAGGCGCTGGTTGTCGCGCGCGCTGTCGGAACGGGTGGTGTTGACGTGGGCCAGGGTGGCGAACCCCAGCACCTCGCCGCCGACGCTGGCGTCGGTTTCCATATAGCCATTGTC
>JBJTEN010000049.1:0-7723 GCA_046092925.1 Phenylobacterium sp.
CAGCGCCGCCGGCCCCGGCAGGTCGGCTGCGGAGAGGTTCCAGACATCCGCACCGGAGAAATGCGCCTCCGCATCGGCGAAGTTGGCCCGGTAGGCGGCCCCCTTCACCGGGTCGAAGTCATTGGCGAACAGGCAGGACCAGCCCAGCCCCAGCCCCAGCCGCGCCATGCCGCCGCCGGCGAAGAATTCCAGGAAGTCCAATCTGGTCTCAGCCCGACTCATCGGCGCAGCATAGGCGCCCGGCGGGACGGTGGCGACGGGGGGCGATCAGGTCCGGAAGAGACGCCGGATTGCATCGGCAAGCTCGTCCGCGGCCGTTTCCTCGGAGACGCCCATATCGCTGAATTCACCTTCGGCGCAGGCGTCCGAAAGACGTTCCAGGGTCAGGAGGTCGGCGAGGAGACCCGCGAAGCCGCGGCCCGCCAGGTGAGGGAAACGCACCCTCAGCCGCTCGATCTGACGCCTTCGGCTTTCCGCCCGAGCGGCCCTGACGGCCGCATCGGTCAGCGACAGGATCCTCAAGGCGCGACGGAAGTTCAGGGAGTCGCGATGGCTCCGGATCAGGACGTGGGCGGCGGACCCGGCGTCCTCAACGCCGTCCAGCAGACCCAGCTCTTCCTCGATCCAGAGCTGGTAGACGGCGAGGAAGATGGCCGGCTTGTCCTTGAAGTGTCGATAAAAGGTCTGGGGCGCAAAGCCGGCGCGCGCAGCAATGCGGTTGGTGTGGGTGGCGTCGCAGCCGGGATCTTCGAACTCGAGGCGAGCCGCTTCTAGGAGAGCGGCGCGGGTAAACTCCGGACGACGCCGAGTTGGGTTGGCGGAAGGCATGCATCTTCTTCGCGTAGAGGATTGACGAGGTCAAACCCAAAGTGATACCTATATCACCAATGCACTTCGTTCTTGTCCCTCAGGAGAGTCATTAATGCGTCGAGTTACCGGGAAGCCCGCGACGGCCGTCGCCATAACCTTGGGGGTTGTTGCGGCTCTTGGCATGGCCTTCATGAGCTCTCGCGAAGCCCAGGGGCGGACAGGATCTTCTGCCGGGGCCGAGACCCAAGCGCCTGCACCTGCGCCCGCGCAAGGCAGCCCGTCAGCGGCGCAATGGAAGAGTTTAGGCCGGTCCTTTTCATTTGAGGGCCAGGAGGTCTTCTACGTCGATCAGGGCGAGGGGTCTGTGACGGTCGCCATCCATGGTTATCCGACATCCTCCTGGGACTTCCGTCGGATGCTTGGACCCCTCACGAAGGAGGCGCGGTTCGTGGCCCCCGACCTTCTGGGGTTCGGATTCTCCTCTAAGCCGAAAGACGCAAGCTACACCATCAGCCGACAGGCCGATCTGGTCACCGTATTGATCTCGCACCTCGGGGTGAACCGTGTTCGGCTCATCGGCTCCGACATCGGTAACGCCGTTGTCCAGGAACTGCTTGCGCGCGCCCGGGCGGGTGAATTGCGCTTCGGTATAGATTCCGTTGTGCTCATCAACGGCTCTCTCTTCGCGGACCAATTCAACCCCACCAACACTCAGAGAGCGCTCCTAAGCCCGCTGGGAGGAGTCCTCAACCAGCAGGCGTCCGAGGCTGCGCTTGTCGGCGCCCTGACCCAGATTTCAGGCCCCGAGAAACGCATCCCAGCCGGTGATCTCTCGGAAGCGTGGTGGCTATTGAACTACCCCTCCGATGCTAGGCTCATGCACAAGACCCTTCCGACGGTCGAGGAACGCCAGAAGAATGACGCACGATGGACGGACGCCCTGTGTGCATCGGCAATGCCCCTGATGCTCATCGTAGGCGAAGCGGACCCGACCGCCGGAAGGGAGATGGATTCGGCGACGACCGCCCGATGCCAGGGTCGACGCAGCTTTTCCACTCTGAAGCTTGCGAAGGCGGGGCACTTTCCTCACCTGGAGTACGCGGAGGAAACGGCAAACGCCATAGCAGCCTGGGGCGAGGGTGGATACTGACCCTCGAGCGCCCCTGATATCCGTGAACCGGCCTTGGGATCGATGCCGGTGAGCACAGACGGCGGATTATGCAGTCCCGACCCGGCGTCACCGCTGGCTGAATGAGTAGAGGATGACGTTCCATGCTCGGAGTTTCTGGATACGGGATCTCGCGGGTCGCCGTCTCCGCGCTTGGCGCGCACCTCAGCCAAACTCGTTGCGGCTACGGTCCGGTGGTGGTCTGCCTCCATGCCACCGGACACGGCGCCCGGGACTTCGACCGGTTGGCCCAGAGACTGGGGGGGAGCTTCACCTTCATCGCCCTCGACTGGCCGGGCCAGGGCGACAGCCCGAGGGAATCGGCGCCGGCGAGCGCTGAGCGCTATGCCGAGCTTGCAGGCGGCGTCCTCGAAGCCCTGGATCTGAGGGACGTCATCCTTCTCGGAAATTCGATCGGCGGCGCGGCGGCCATCCTCTGCGCTGCAGCCTGCCCCGACCGGGTCCGCGGTCTTGTGCTGTGCAATTCCGGCGGACTGATGCCGTCGAACCCCTTCATCAGGATGTTCTGCCTTCACATGGCCCGACGGTTCGAAAAGGGAGCGTCGGGAGCCCCGGCCTTTCCGCGCTGGTTCGAAAGATACTACCGGCAGGTCCTGCCCCGTCCGGAGGCGGCCTGGCGCCGGGAGGAAATCGTTGCGGGCGGGGTGCGCGCCGCCCCAGTCCTTGCCGAAGCCTGGCGCAGTTTCGCAGAGCCCGCTGCGGACATTCGGCCCGTGCTGCGGCGTCTGCGGATCCCCATTCTCTTCGCCTGGGGCCTGAGGGACCGCATCCTGCCGTGGTTCCTGGTCAGGGGTCTGGCTCGCCGGACCCCAGGGGCGCAAATCGCCCTCTTCGACGCCGGCCACTCGGCCTTCCTCGAGACGCCCGAGGCCTTCGACGCCGCCTTCCTGGACTTCGCCGGCGCCCTCCCGCGTTCGGGAGCCTGAGCGCCTACCTCAGCCGCACCGCCGTACCGGTGGCCGAGACCATCAGCATGCTGCCGGACCCGAGGGTCTCGTAGTCCAGGTCCACGCCCACCACCGCGTTGCCGCCCTTGCGCCGGGCCTCGTCGCCCATCTCCTTCAGGGCGATCTCCCGGGCGTCGCGCAGGGCCGACTCATAGGCCCGCGAACGGCCGCCGACGATGTCGGTGATCCCGGCGAGAAGGTCGCGGAAGATGTTGGCCCCGATGATGGCCTCACCCGTCACCACGCCGAGGGTCTCGGCGATCTCGTGTCCGGCGATCTGGGGCGTGGTCGAGGTCAGCATGGGGGTCTCCGTAGCACGGGCTCAACAGTCAGATAGTCCAGGCGGGGTCAAAGGGAAGATCCCGCTCGATCAGGGGGAGGAGGGTGGCGCCGAGCGCTGGGACCAGATGTCGGCGAACTGGCTGAGCCGGAGGAGCACCGCCCCAAGCTCCATCCCCAGGGTCGACAGACGATAGCCGCTTCGGGGGGCGAGGTCGACCAGCCCGGCCTGGCGCAACTCGGTCACTCGGGTTTGGAGAACGGTCGGCGACACATCATCGCAGCGTGACCTGAGCGCCCGGGAGGTCAGGGGGCCGTCCCGCAACTCCCACAGGATCCGCAAGGCCCAGCGCCGGCTGACCAGATCGAGGAGGGCCATGATCGGGCGGGCCATAACCGGGTGGGCGGTCCGGGAGGGAGACGCCTCCGGCAAGGGGTCAATCGACAAAGGCGTCTCCGGAACAGTCTTGCCAGATTGCTATGAATTTCGTAGCAACGGGGAGCGTTACGTTTTCAATAGCAAACCAGGACAGGTCTGCAAGGGGCGTCACCCGGGCGGGCCCAAGGCCGGAGACCCCCGAATGAGCCGTATCGCCCCCGCACAACCGCCGTTCCCGCCAACCCTGGAGGCCTATCTGGCGCGCGCCGCCCGCCAGGGTGTTTCCCCCCTCGTGCTCTTCACCACGCTCGGCCGGAGCGAACGGACCTGGACCCGCTTCAGCGCTGGCTCCCTGCTGGACCGGGGTTCCCCCCTGACGCTCCGGGACCGGGAATTGGTGATCCATCGCACCAGCGCCCGGACGGGCTGCGAATATGAATGGGGGGTGCATGTCTGGCTTTTCGCCGAGCGGGCGGGTCTCAGCCGGTCCGAGGTCGCCGCCACCCTCGCCGAGCCCCTGGACGCCAGCGCCTGGTGCGAAAGGGAGGCGGCCCTGCTCGCCGCCGTGGACGCCCTTCACGACCGCTCGACCCTGAGCGACCAGGAGTTTGGCGAGCTGCGCCGACATTACCGGGAGGACCAGGTGCTCGAGATCCTCCAGCTGGCCGCCTTCTATCACCAGGTGGCCTACTTCGCGAACGGCCTCGCCCTGCCCCTGGAGCCCTCAGCGGCGCGGTTCGCCGACTACCGGTCGGCGCCCACGACGTCTTGACCGCACCCGCCTCCGGGGGCTCAATCATTCCCTGGGCCGGGGGCGGCGACGGAGGAGGCCTCATGGTCGGACAGCCCCCTGCCCACCGTCAGGATCAGCCGGACCGCCCAAGGCCAGGCAGACGCTTGTCGCCGGTCATCGCCACCTTCGCCGCCGCCGGCCTTGCCCTGTCCGCGATCCCCGCCTTGGGCGCCGGGACAACGCCGGTTGCAGGCGCCTATCCGGTCGTGGGAACGGGGCAGGACCTCTGCTACGGCGAGACCGGCGAGGTCGTCGCCTGCCCGGCGGCCGGCGCCTTCCTTTCGGGCCAGGACGCCCAGCATCCCGGCCGCCGTCCCCTCTATCGCGACAATGGCGACGGCACGGTCGCCGACCAGGTGACAGGCCTGGTCTGGGCCAGGGCGCCAAGCCCGCCGATGTCCTATGCCGAGCTCGAAGGCTACGCCCGGGCGAGCCGCCTCGGGGGACATGACGACTGGCGCGTCCCCACCATCCGCGAGCTCTTCTCCCTCATCGACTATCGCGGCGGGTACACCGGCGATCCGCGCACCTCGCGGCCCTACATCGACGCCTCGGTCTTCGACTTCGCCTACGCCGCGGGCTCGGGCCTGGGCGACGCCGCGCAGGGCCGCCGGCCGATCGACGTTCAGGAGTGGAGCGCGACCCCCTATGCCGGCCGCACCATGGGCCGCGACGAAACGGTCTTTGGCGTCAACTTCGCCGATGGCCGGATCAAGGGCTATCCGGTCATGGACCCGGCCAACCGCATGCAGACGCCCCACCGGCTGGCGGTGCGCCTCGTCCGCGGGCCCGCCTACGGACGCAACGACTTCCATCCCGACGCCGAGACGGTGACCGATCGGGCCAGCGGCCTCGTCTGGCAGCGGCGCGAGACCGCAGGCGCCGTTAGCTGGGCGAAAGCCCTGGCCTACTGCGACGCCCTCTCCCTCGCCGGTCACCAGGACTGGCGCCTCCCCGACGCCAAGGAGCTTCACTCCATCGTCGACTATTCCCGCATCCCGGCCCTCGACCCGGTGTTCGTCCTGAGCGACCGGGAGGCCTACCTCTGGTCCTCCACCACCCATCTGGAGGGACCGCCGCCCGCCACCGAACCCGGCCGCGCCTTCTCCCGGACCGGCGAGCTGGCGGTCTATGCGGCGATCGGCCCGGCGCGGGGCTGTATGGAAGCGCCCCCCGGCTCCGGTCGGCGCCAGTGGATGGACGTGCACGGCGCCGGCGCCCTGCGCAGCGACCCGAAGACGGCCCGCCCCGGCGCCTTTCCCGAAGGCTTCGGCCCCCAGGGCGACGACATCCGCGGCCACAACCACGTGCTTTGCGTCCGCGACCTGGCGGGGTGAGGGCGCCGGGTGGGGGTGCAGTTGCCGGGCCCTTGCAGCTTCAGGCCAAAGGCCCACGCTTCCCGGCCTGGCTGGGCCTGAGTCCTTACAAAGAACGGATACGCTCCGCGCGTTCGCGAACCCTTTCGGCAAGGCCTTCGATGGCCGTCCGATCGAAGCCGGGGCGCGCCAACCCGGCGGCGACCTCGTGTGTTCTTGCGATCACCTCTTTGCTGATTTCCGCGACCCGCCTTCGCACCAGCGGTACGCCGAGGCCCGCGTCCGCCGCAAACGCCGTCCAGGCGGCGTCGTCCAGTTCGGCAAGCGTCGCCCGATTCCCGATCCTCATGGCGAAGCTTGGCGAGAGTTCAGGATAGGCGACGGTCGCCAGCAGGTCATAGAGCGGGGCGAGGCGCGGGCCTTCGGCGTCGTAGAGGATCGAGAAGTTCTTGCCGTGTGCGTCCGCGTTCCCGGCGATCACGTTGAAGATCACCGCGTCGAGGAGCTTCAGGACATCCACTGCGGGCCTTGCGGCGACGCGGCGGAGCAGCGCGAAGCAATCCTTGAAGGTCGGGCCGCCTTCGCTCGCGTATTTTGTCTCCGGCGGCACGCCGAGCGCCTGGCAGAAGTCCTCCTGATGAGTCCTGCGGACGCGTCCATCGTCGCCGAGGGCGCGGTCATAACGCTGGACCAGCAGGAACCTGCGATCGCGAACGATACGCGGCTCGACTGGCGCCACATCGAGGCCGACTGCGGCGGCAAGGCGCATGACAAAGGCCTCGTTCTCGGTCGTGGCCGCCAAACGCGATATCGGCGGCTTGAGAATATGCGTGGTCGGCTGGCCAGGCGCCGGCAAGGCCACCGCCCCGTCCACCAGAACCACAGGCGCCTTTGACTGGGCGCCGGCGAGCGAGAGGCGCAGCCCCTCCTCGCCCGCGAGCAGCGGGCGGAGGGGCAGCGTATCCAGCACCCGGATCAGGCCTGCATCGTCAAGCGGGGTCGGCTGCCGGTCGAGGGTCAGAGCGGGAGGTGGCTCGCCCGGCGGCAGAAGCTGGAGCGCGCCTGCGACATCGCCGCCGAGGCGATCAAGAAGGGCGAAGTCATTGGCGCGTGAGACGCCGAGCGCCTGAGCCGCGGCGTCGCGCTGGCCTTCCTCCGGCAGGAGACCGCCGAAAAACGGGCGGCACTCGCGGCGAGTAAACGGCTCCGCCCGCTTGGGCAGCGAGGCGGACAAGGGCTGGGCCGCCTCGTCGTCGATCCAGGCCTGTGCATAGGCGAAGCCGAGTTCACCGTGCTTGTCCTGGGTCAGCTGACCCACTCGGCGCCCGTCCCACCAGATGTCGAGGGTGCGCGTCATGGCTTCTGAGGATCTTTTGGCCGCGCTCCTGTGGGGGCGGGCGGCGGTGTGATATCGAGCGAGCAGCCCAGCGCCGCCAGGACCTGAAGCGTTTTGCCGATCTGCGCGGTCGGCTTGCCCGCTTCGAGATCGACGATGAAGCGCAGGCCGACGCCGGCGGCGCCGGCAAGCTCGTCCTGCCGCAGGCCGGCGGCCTTGCGGGTGGTTCGCACAATGTCGCCGATCTCGGCGGTGTTGAGGTTTCGTCTGGCCATGAACTTTACCGAACGGGAAAGTATCATGAGTTTCGAGCGATTTTCCACCAGATTTTCCCGATCGGGAAATTTTGTGATTCAAACCCACTCTCAGGTCAGAAATACTCCCGATCGGGAAAACACTCCGGGTGAGCTGACTTGATCGGGCGGGCCAGATTCAGCCACCCGAATTCGCTCCACGCGGCGAATGCTCTCTGCACCCAGGATCTGCGCCAAAGGACGCTCTGGACCCTGACGGGCAGGGCCACGCATTATCCCTGCAGGGCGTGAACGCCACCCTCCTCAAGAGCCCCCCCATCTAGACCCCGCCGCCGGGATAGTCGCTGAATCTCGCGCACGCGGCGGGGACCGCGACGGAGGCGATGTCCTGGCCGGACGGGAACGCGCCTACGACCTGGT
>JBJTEN010000050.1:0-40106 GCA_046092925.1 Phenylobacterium sp.
GTATTCGTTTGAGGCTGGCCGAGGCCGCCTGGAAGTGCTGCAGGTGCTGGCCGATCAGCAAGATCGGCAGGGTCATCATCCCGGCGTACTGCATGAACATGAAGACCGTGCCGATGGTCGCTTCGCCGCGCTGGAACAGCCAGACGCCCAGCGCCAGGGCGAGCCCGAAGCCGATGGAGAAGAGCCCGCTGGCGGTCAGGAAGATCCAGTGGCCGCGCCGGGCGGCCGCGACGTTGGCGATCAGCAGCTCTGTGTTCACCTCCGCCATGCGCCGCATGACATGAGGACCGCCGCCATTGGCGCGAACGTCGTCCAGGCCGGCGAGCCTCTCCTCAAGGAAACCCGAAAAGGCCGACCAAGCCTCGCGAAGCCTCTCCCATCGCCCGCCTGCGATCCGCCGGATGGCGTGCAGGACCAGGCCCGCCACGACGGCAAAGCCGGTCAGCAGGGCGCCGATGCGCCAGTCCTGCAGGTAGAGCACGATGAGGATGCCGGCCAGCAGCAGCGCGCCGCCGATGATCTGCAGGATGAACTGGGAGAAGAAGGCCGCCAGGGCCGCCACGTCGCCGTCCACCCGCTCGATCAGCTCCCCGGGCGAGCGGGCGTTGTGAAAGGCCATGTCCAGCCCGAGGGCGTGTTCCGCCAGGTCCTGCCGCATGCGGTTGGTCGCCGACCACCCCAGCTGTTCGCTGAAATAGGTGGAGCCGATCTGCAGAAGCTGGGCCAGGATGGTGACGGCGATGAACAGCCCGGCCAGCATCCACAGCTGCTCCAGGGGCGCCTCCGCGCCGCCCTGCGCGGCGGTGTCGATAAAGCTCCGGATGATCAGGGGCGAGGCCAGCTGAACGGCCGTCCCCGCCACTAGGAACAGCGCCAGGGCCGTAAGCCTTCGCCCCTCCGGTCGCAGGTAAACGGCCAGCACAGCTGCGCCGTCCGCCGGCTTCGCCGCCTCACGCCCCACCTGAACGCACTCCCCGACTGGAACCCGAAGGTGTCAACGCCCCGTGAACCTCGCTGGTCGCTTTTCGAGGAAGTGGGCGACACCCTCTCTGAAGTCCTCGGACTTCAGGCTCGTCGCCATGTCGGCATTGGCGTCGACAATGGCCTCGGCCAGGGTCTGGAAGGGGCTGTTCCACAGCTCGCGCTTCATCACCGCCAGCGACCGGGGCGAGACCTCGCTGGCCAGCATGCGGGCGTAGGCCAAGACCTCCTCGCGGAAGCTCGCGGCCGGGAAGACCCGGTTGACCAGGCCGATCCGCAGGGCCTCGGCGGCGTCCACCCGGCGGGCCGAGTAGAGAAGGTCCGCAGCATTGGCCATGCCGACGATCCTTGGAAGCAGCCAGGACATCCCGTGCTCGGCGATCAGTCCGCGCCGGGAGAAGGCTGTCGTGAAGACCGCCCCGTCCGCCGCGAAACGGATGTCGGTGTAGAGGGCCATGACCATGCCCAGGCCGGCGCAGGCGCCGTTGATGGCCCCCAGGATCGGCTTTGGTACGGCCGGGAAGTAGGCGTACTGCAGGCGGAAGTCCGGGCGCGAGGCGGGGTCGAAGGCGTCGGGCGCCCCGCCGCCCGTTCCCCCAGCGGATACGGCGCCCTGCAGGACGTCCATGTCCGCCCCGGCGCAGAAGCCGCGCCCGGCGCCGGTCAGGACGATGACCTTGACGGCAGGATCGTCCGAGGCCTCGCGCATGGCCCGCCGGAGCTCGGCTTCCATCACGCCGCGCCAGGCGTTCAGGCGATCGGGGCGATTGAGGGTGACCGTCGCCACCCCGGCCTCCACCTCGTAGAGGATGTCCTCGTAGGCCATGTCGGCCAGTCCGGGGCCCGGGCCCCGCTCCCTCAGCCTTCCTTGCGGCGGTAGATCGAGCGCTTCGGCTGGGCCGTCACGCGGTGGATCATGGGCTCGAAGGCCGACAGGGGCATGGACTCATACCCCGGATCGAAGCTGTTCTGGTCGTAGAGGTGGCAGAACTGAGCCGTATACTCGAACCAGGGGTGGCCCCGGTATTCGTCGCGCATGTCGCGGTCCAGGCCCAGGTGGTGGAAGAAGTAGTAGCCCTGGAAGATCCCGTGCTTGTCCATCATCCAGTAGTTCTGCTCGGAGATGTAGGGTTTCAGGATCATGGCCCCCAGCTCGGCGTGGTTGGACGGCGCCAGGATGTCGCCCACATCGTGCAGCAGGGCGCAGACCACATATTCCTCATCCCGTCCGTCCCGGTAGGCGCGGGAGGCGGTCTGGAGGGAATGCTCCAGGCGCGTCACAGCGAAGCCGCCTGCGTCTTCCTCGAGCATTTTCAGGTGGGCGATCAACCGGTTGGGGAATTCGCGGTTGAAGGGGGCTCCGGCCTGGCTGATGGCCGCCCAGTCCTCGGCCGTGCCGTCGAGCATGGCGTGGAACTTCGCCTTCATCTGGATTTCACCGTCCGCCATGTCGGCCTCCCTGCCCTGGCCGCCGGATGTGGTTCCGGCCTTTTTGATGGGCCGGTATCCTGAGCCCCGCCCCGTGAGGTGTCAACGCGCCGAAGCCGTTTCAGAATCCCTTCGCACCCGGGGGAAGGGGCGCTCTGCGCGGACATAGGGGAACTCGTCGGCGAAGCCGCACAGGGCGGCGAAGGTCGGCGGATCTGCGCAGTCCTCGGCCAGCTCCCGGGGGAAGCCGTTACGGAACTCCTCCTGCGGCAGGGTCATCATGTGGCGGTAGTAGTTGGCCACCATCAGGCGCATGCCGGGGGCCGTGCGCGGGAAGGCCCCGTGCCAGGTCGCGCCGTGGAACATGATCAGCGAGCCCCTGGGGCAGATCACCGGCTCGGCCCGTCGGGTGGCCCCGGGCTGCAGGGGCTGGGAGACCGACCGGTGCGAGCCCCGGACAAAGGCGAGGGGTCCGGCCTCGAGGGTATAGTCGGTCAGGGTCCAGTTGCTGTTCGCCGCCAGGGCCGTGCGGCCCCAGGGCTGGGGCGAGGCGCCCTGGTCGGCGTGCAGCCCGAGGTTCGGGCCGTAGCCGTACTCGCCCCGCCACTTGATGAAGGCGTTGTGGCTCGAGAACCGGGTCTCGCGGAGGCCGATCATGTAGCGCGCCAGGGCTACGGCGACGGGATTGACCGCCAGGTCCCGGAACAGGCGGTGGCCGCGGGCCAGCTGGGGCAGCAGGAACTGGGTGTTCTCTCCGCCCCGCTCGCCCAGCCGGGTCGCCCCGTCGGGAACCTCGACCTCCGCCTCGGGGCCGTCCGCCAGGGTGAAACGGCAGCCGACGATCCGCTCGCTGGCCTCGAGCAGCCAGTCGGCCATGGCGTCGAAGGCCTCCAGGGGAACCCCGTGGACCTCCGGCGGCACGACGGTCAGGCCGTCGATCTCCAGCTCAAGGACGTAGGGCTCCAGGCCCAAGCTGCGGACCAGACCGGTGCGGCTGGATTCGGTGCTCTGCATGGTGTCGAGCCTTGCCCCCCTTGACTTTCGCGGTAAGCTCTCGCGACGAAGCCCGCCGGTCAAGGATCAGCCCGCCCCCCTCGTGGCCGTCGGCGACGGCCGGACGCCCCAAGGAAAACGCCGCCCCCCGTTTCCGGGAGGCGGCGCACCTGAATCCTCGGAGGAGGGGATCAGAACTTCTTGGAGGCCCCGACCTTCAGCGTGCGGCCGAAGGCGCGACCCGTATAGGGGTCGAAGTTGGTCTCGAAGCGAGCGAACGGGGCGCCCTCGTCGAACAGGTCAATGACCGAGGCGGTGATCGTCAGGTCATTGTCGCCCTTCCACCGATAGTGGAGGTCCTGCTGCAGGCTGGGGTCGATGGTCCGTCCCCGGTTCAGCGCCGGCGCCGCCAGGAAGATGTTTCCGGCCGCCGCCGAAGGCAGGTCGCCCCGCTCGTCGCGATAGTCGGTCGTGTAGCGAACCACCCAGCGAAGGTTGTGCGCATCCCGAGTGTACTCGACGAAGCCATTGGCCTTCCACTGCGGCATGGGTCGGATGTAGCCGACCGTCCGGTTGAAGCGGCCCACAGCGTCGAACGGCGCTGCGATCTGGACGCCGTTGATCACCAGGGCGTCCACCTTATACTCGAGCACATAGCTGGCGTCGCCGCCCACCGTCACAGTGGCGCCCGCGAAAACGTCGGGGAGCGTGTACTCGGCGGAGGCGTCGATGCCGCGGGTCTTCACGTCGGGGCCATTGGCGATGTTGACGCGAATGCGCTCGAAGGTCGCGGCCGTCGGCGGATTGGCCGAGAAGGTGACCCGGTTCGCAAACGGCGACCCGGTGGGGTTGGCGAGCACATTGGCCAGCAGCGGACCGAACGGCTCAACGATGATCGGGTCCTTGAAGTCGAAGCTCCAGAAGTCGATCGAGCCCTTGAACTCGCCCCGGGTGAACACCGCTCCGACGTTGAAGGTCGTGGCCGTTTCCGGATCCAGAGCCGGATTGCCGAAGGTGTCGATCGCCTTGAACGCGCTGGCCTGCGGCACGAAGGACAGGGTCGTGAACTGGCCGCTGAGCTGGTTCAGGGAGGGACCGCGGAACGTCGTACCGGCCGATCCCCGCAGCACCAGGCCATCGGTCGGCTCGAAGCGGACAGACAGCTTGGGGTTGGTCGTGGAGCCCGTCTGGCCACCGTAATCCTCGAAGCGGAGGGCGACTTGCGCCTCGAGCTTCTCGGAGAACGGAAGGTTCAGTTCGGTGAACACGCCCCACACGTTGCGATCGACGTCGACCGGGTTCGTCGGGCCGAGGAAGCCGAACACGCCGGTCTTCGACGTACAGGTGGTCTGGCCGGGAACCGGGCACGGGTTCTTCGTGAAGTCCGCGTTGTCATTCGGATCCAGGGTGTAGGCGTCGGTCCGGTACTGGAAGCCCACAGCGAACGCCACATTCCCGCCGCCGAGTTCGAAGCCGGTTTCGCCGTCCACGACCGCGTCAAACACCGTGACCTTGGTGGTGGCCTCAGTGGCGGAGGCGCCGACAAGCCAGTTGGCGAGCGCTGCGGTGTTCTCTGTCGACGCCACGAAGTTGGGGTTCGGGCTCGATGAGAAGGCCCCTTGCTTGATGGCGGTCGAGAAGGGGTTGTAGTACAGGCATCCGTTGGCCCCGGGCGTCGTTCCCGTGCAGTTCGGGCCTCCCAGTCCGCCGAGAGCGCGGTTGAACCGATCCACAAAGGTGTCGTTGGTCGAGCGCTTGCCGACGTCCTGCATGTGCGTGAAGGCGAGATCCCAGCCCCAGCCGTTCTCGAACTCGCCCTTCAGGCCGGCCGAGATCCGATAGGCCTCGTAGGAGCGGCCGCCCACCTGCGCCCCGCCGGTCCCGGGGAAGCCGCCCCAGCCGAAGGAGCGCCCTGTCCAGAGCACCGCCGGCGCCGTGGCGAGCCAGGGGTTCGCGGTGACGAGCGAGGGGAACTGGCCGAGGAGGGCCTGGAAGCCCGGGTGCGACGTCGGAACGACGATGACCGGCCGCTGTGGCGGATAGGAGGGCGAGGTCTTCCATTTCGGAACGTCGGTGTTCGCGTACAGGACCTCGACATGGGCTTCCATGCCGTTGTCGAACTGGTGATTCAGCTCGGAGAAGATCTGGTAGCGGGTTTCTTCCTCGACGAGGTTGTCGAAGGGAATGAAGCGGAACTGGCATGCGCCGTTGGCGATGGTGCCGCCCACGTTGGTGCAGCCGGGATCGACGATGTTGAGGGTTCCCGGCGCGGACGCGCCGACCGTCAACGCGTTCAGGATCCGTCCCGGGTTGCCGGTGGCGGAGTAGCCGGACTGGGGGTTGTCGGCGAACGCCACCTTGGCGACGTCGACGTCCTGGAAGCTGGTCTCAGACCGGAAATTGTATCCGACCGTCGTCACCCAGCTGGTGTTCTCCCCCTGCCAGCCATAGGCGAGGGAGGCGTTCCATTCCCCGTCGGATCCATCAAAGGTCGAGTAATCGGCGCTGGCGACCAGGCCGGAGAGCCGGCGGTTGGTGATGAAGTTCACCACGCCTGCAATGGCGTCAGACCCGTAAAGGGCGGCTGCGCCGTCCTTCAGAATCTCGACTCTCCCGATCGCCGCTGCGGGGATCAGGTTGGTGTCCACGAAGGTCTGGGCGCTCTCGGCGATGCCGTAGGGCGCAGACACCATGCGGCGGCCGTTCAGCAGCACCAGGGTGCGCGCCGGGCCGAGGCCGCGAAGGTTCACATTGCTCAGGCCTTCGAGGCCGTTGGAAGAGAACTGGTTCGTCTCGCCGTCGGTGCCGCTCGACACGCCGAGCGTCTTGATCAGGTCCTTGATGGTCGGCGCGCCGCTCTTCTGCAGCTCATCTGAGGTCAGAACATCGACCGGCAGGGCCGCATCCTCGGGCGTGCCGCGAATAAAGGAGCCAGTGACCACGACCTCTTCAACGGTCGCTGGATTGGCGTCCTGTGCGTGTACGGAGCTCGCCGACATAAGACCCGCGGCGACTGCAACCGCGAACGCTGACGCGCCACAAAAGAAACGACTCCTCATCGTGCTCTCTCTCCCTGCGCCGGCGGCCTGATTGCCTGAATAGCCCGGCGCCTTCGGGTTACAGATTGCCCGGTCTGCGACGCAAAGCCTATGACATATTTGCCACAATTCGGGACGCTCTGCGCTGCGGCGTCCAATCAAGCGACTCTGGGTGCGTTGCACGCAGATCGGGGGTCCGCCTGCTCGTTTTGGAGGCCCCGCCAAGGAAGAAGCGCCGCCCCCGTCTCCAGGGGCGGCGCGCCTTAAGTCCAGGAGCGTCGGATCAGAACTTCTTGGTGAAGCCGACCTCGAAGGTCCGGCCCAGGGGATTCCCCTGGGTGTAGTCGTAGTTGTATTGGCTCGGCGCATAAGGCGGGTCCGAGTCGAAGACGTTCTGAAGGCTCGCCGTCAGGGTCGTGCCCCAGGGCGCTTCCCAGCGGACGACCATGTCATGCTGCCAGAAGTCGTCGGACTTGCCGACCGGCTTCAGGTCGCGGCCGGCGCAGGAAGAGGTCGTGCAGCCGGTCGTGGTGGTGGCCGAGGCGTTGGGAACCGTGATGAACAGGGGCGAGCCGAAGGCGGGCGAGGCGCCTTCGGCGTACCGCAGCTGCCAGCGCACCGAGACCGGTCCGTTGACATAGGCGACATAGGCGTTCCCCTTGATCTTCGGATACGAGAAGAAGTCGTTCACCAGGTCGCTGAGGCCGGCCCGGTCCTCGCCAGGCGCGATCTCGATCGGGGCTTCCTTCAGCTTCACGGCCCCCCGCTTGTACTCGAGCAGGTAGGTGGCCTCGAAGCCGGTCGACCAGGCGCCGTCGAACCAGCCTTCCCAGTCATACTGGGCGCGCATCTCGAGTCCGGAGGTTTCGGTGCCGGGCCCGTTGACGACGAAGCTCTTCAGCCTCGCCACATTGCCGGCGCCGCAGGTTCCGGCGAAGGTGAAGCGCGACTGCAGGGCCGCGAAGGCGGGATTTCCGCAGTTCACATTCGAGCCGCCGGGGAACATGGTGGCGTAGAGCCGGCCGCCGCTTTCCTCCGTCAGCTCATCCTTGAACTTGAAGTTGAAGTAGTCGACCGTCGCGGTCAGGGCTCCGACCTCGAAGATCGCCCCGATGTTGAAGGTGTCGGCCTTTTCCGGCTTCAGCTCCGGATTGCCGCAGCTCTGGAACGCCCGGTAGCCGCCGCCAAGGACGCGCACGCCATTGTTGCACTGGGTGCGGACAAGGCCGGGGCCGGGTGCGCGGAAGGTGGTGGAGACCGATCCGCGAAGGGCCAGCCAGTCCATCGCCTGCCACCGGGCCGTCAGCTTGGGGTTGGTCGTCGAACCGATATTGCCCTGATAGGCCTCGTGCCGGATGGCGAAGTTCAGGTTCAGCGCATCGGTCACCGGCGCCTGGACCTCCGCGAAGACCGCCTGCACGTTGGCGTCGTCGTCGCGGTTGGTGTTGGACCCGAAGAACTGCAGCGGGCCGGTTTCGTCCGCGCAGGCCGGGCGGTCCGGGCAGGGGTTCTCGTCGGAATTGAAGAAGGCACCGTAGTTCCGCACTTCCTGGTTGTAGCGGTACTGGACGCCGGCCGCCCAGTCGACCCCGCCGCCCGGCAGCTCGAAACCGGTCGATCCGGAGAAGACCGCGTCCAGGACCAGCAGGCGGTTGGTCAGGACGTTGTTGTAGGGGCCATAGAGCCAGCCCACCACATTGGGGTTGTTGGCGACCGCGGCGTTGAAGAAGGGGTTGGCGGCGCCATTCACCGCGCTGCGGGCCACGCCGTTGGTGAAGGGGTTGAAGTAGAAGCAGCCCAGGGCCGCATTCCCAGCGTTGGTGGTGAAGTTGTTGGTCTCGGCCGCGGTGCAGGCGTCGTTGTTGTTCACCCGGCTGCCATACCCCGCAGGGCCAGCTGCAGGCGCTCCACCAGGATGTCCGTCGTGTAGGACGAGTTCTTCTGCTCCATGAAGGTGACGGCGGTGTCGTACTTGATGGAGTCGAAGATCGTGCCCTTGAGGCTGGCGGAGACCCGGAAGCCGTCATTCACGATCGACTGGTGGTCCGCCCCGTCGGGGAACAGCGGATGGCCGGCGAAGGCCACGGCCCGCCAGCCCAGCTGGGAGATGTCCAGCCCGCGGGTGATCCCCTGGCCCGGATAGGCCGGGTTGGCCGAATTGGCGCCGGCGCTGATGGCGGCGCACTGGGCCGCTGTCAGGGGCGCCCGGCACTCGCTGAGCAGGGCGAGGAGGCCCGGATGGTTGGCCGGCACGTTGAAGGGCACCGACAGGTTGGGGCCGATCGGCGTCGCCGGAGAGAAGGAGGTGCCGCCGATGCTGACCGGGGACGGATACTGGGCCGTCAGGTTGGCCGGCGAGATCCGCTGCATGGGGATGTCGTTCTTCGTCCACGCCACTTCGCCGTGGAACGACATGGTGTCCGACAGTTCGAAGTTCACCTCGCCATAGAGCTGATAGTGATCCTCCTCGTTCACCAGGTCGTTGAAGTTGGCGAACTGGAACCGGCAGTTGGAGCCCGCGGTGGCGGGGCTCTGCGCGCTGACGGGCACGGCGATGGTGGCCGTGGCGCCCTGTCCCAGCGTGCCGTTCAGCGGGTTGGGGAAGGTGACGTTGTTGGTCAGGGTACCGCCGAGCTCTGCGCACCCGTTGTCGCGGAAGGTGGTGCCCGCCACGCCGGCCACGCCGAAGAAGCCGGGATTGGAGGCGCCGGTGAAGCCGCTGGCGCCGGCATAGCCGGCGAAGTCAAAGGACCTGAGGGCCCAGTCGCGCTCCTTGATGTCCAGACGGGACCGGTGCCGGTATCCCGCGGTCAGAAGGATGTTGCCGTTGTCGAACCTCTGGCCCCAGGCCACATTGGCGCTGTAGTCGCCGTCCGAGCCGTCGATCAGGGCGTACTCCCCGTCGACCTCGAAGCCGTCGAGGTCCCGGCGCGTGATGAAGTTCACGACCCCGCCGATGGCGTCGGAGCCATAAGTGGCGGCTGCGCCGTCCTTCAGGATCTCGATCCGGCCGACGGCGGCCGTGGGGATGAAGTTGAGGTTGGCGCCGCCGCCCTGGAAGGCCGCCGCGGGGCTGTCCGCCAGCCGCCGGCCGTTCATCAGGGTCAGGGTCCGCGCTGCGCCGAAGCCGCGGAGGTTGATCGTCGCCGTACCGGCGCCGCCATTGTAGCGGTTGGACTCACCCAGGGAGGACTGGGACGCGGTGATCGTCTTGACCAGCTGAACGACGGTGGGCGCGCCCTGCGCCTTCAGCTCTTCCTGGGACAGGACATCGACCGGAAGGGCGGCGTTCTCCGGGGTGCCGGCGATGAACGAGCCGGTGATCACCACTTCCTCGACCTATTGGACCGGGAATCCTGGGCCTGTGCTGCGCCAGCGCCCAGCAGGCCCAGGGCCACCGCGACCGCGGACGCGCCGCACAGATACGCACTCTTCATCTCGTTTCCTCCCCTTGTGCTGCAGACCGGTTGTTTGTCCCGGTTCCCGCGCATGGACCCACAGATTGCCTTGTCCTTCGCGAGGCCGCCATCACAATTTTGTCAAGGTTGAAGGGGCGAGACCCGCGGCGCGAACCAGACGGCGTCGACGGCGCCGGGCAGGCTGATCTCGATGACGGTGTTGTACATGTGGGCGATGCGCACGGGCGTCTCCGGCGCGGACCGGGCGTCCAGCAGGACCGGTCGGTCGAACCGCGCGGCGAGGCGAGCGTTGAGGGTGTCCGGCCCGAAGTCGGCCCTGCGGGGCAGGTCCGCCAGGGGCTGGGAGTCCTCGCCGCCGCCATAGATCATCCAGACGATGAACATGGGCAGGCCCAGCTCGCGCCCGACATGATGGCCGAGGGAGGGGGTGCGCGCGCCGCCGGGACCAACAATGCCCGGGGCGGCGAGGGCGGCGTCGTCGCGCACCAGGTGCAGGGCGTGGCCCATGAGGACCAGCTTGCCCGGGCTGAGGGCCCGGATGTCCGCCAGCCGCCGCTTCATGGCGTCCTCGCGGAAGGCCATGGCCGGAGCGGTCTCGGCGTAGGTTGCGGCGTCCCTGACGAGGGCGGTGTAGGCCAGGCCGTCGATGAGGGCGGAGAGGTCGGCCCGGGCCAGGGGGTCAAGGCCGGCCGGGGCCTCGTCCAAGCGGGCGGAGCGCCGCGCGGCCTCTTCCTCAAGCGACTCGCCCGGGCGCCGGGCTATGGCCCGCGCCCAGACCGCCGGCGCCCCCGTCGCCTGCAGCCGGGCGAGGAGGTCGGCATAGCCGCCCTCATGCCCCGCCGCGACGTCGAAGCCATGGAAGGCCCCGGGCTCCAGCACCCGGTAGAACCGGGCCTGTTCCGCCCGCATCCGGTCGAAGGGATAGGTCTCCCAGGAGGCGCGGAAGATCCCTGTGGGCCGGTCGTCCCGGTCTGACCGCGCCTCGCCCCGCCAGCCGAACAGGGACAGGCGGTCGAAGACGGCGTCGTCCCGGGTCTCGAAATAGGTCGCCAGCCGGCGGCCGTCCGACCACCCCAGCTCCTCGGCCCAGGTGTTGAAGCCCAGCCGCCGGGCCTGCCGGGCCATGGCGATTCGGAAGTCGCCCTTCTCGTGGACGAAGTGATTGAACTCCCCCAGCACCAGGACTTCCGCCTCGCCGGCGTCGAGGTCTCCGGGCTCCAGGACCGCCCGGTCGAACCAGGCGTCCAGGGCGTGGCTCACGCCAGCAGTTCCGGCGGGTAGTCGGCGTAGGAGTGCTTGAGGGTGGCGTGGTTGAGCAGCATCTCGGCCACCTGCTCGGTCCCGGTGGAATCATAGATCCGCGTGCGGACCCAGTAGGACTCCGTGCGCTTGCTCTGGGCCAGGGCGGCGATCTCCCGGCGGATGACATAGTCCTCGCCGACGAAGAGGGGCCCCTTGATCAGCCGGATCTCCTGGTCGGCGAACAGGCCCACGGCGGGGCCCTTCACGGGGAAACGCGCCGAATGCGATGAGTACTCCGCCAGGACGCTGATCATCTCGAAGGGGATGATGGGCCGGCCCCAGGGCGAGGCTGCGGCGTCCGAATACCAGGGCGAGGTCTCGGTGATGACCTTCAGCTTGTCGTTCAGGGTGAAGGGATAGAGGGAGCCCATGTGCTGGTCCGGGTCCATCCGCACCCGCTCCTCGGCGACGCCCTTCAGGCCCACATGCAGGTCCTCCAGGATGACCAGCCGGCCGGGCGGGCGCAGGGCGGCCATGCGGCCTTCCAGAAGGGTCTGGCCGTGGTCCGGACCCAGGCTGGCCGAGGCCTCCAGCACCGGCGTGCCGTCGGCCTTCTCGGCCCAGATGCGGGTGGAGGTCGCGCCGGCGGCGGGGACCTCGGCGAAGGCCCGGACCTCCTCGCCCTCCACCACCATGTTCAGGTAGTGCGAGGAGATGCAGCCGCGCTCGAACCAGGCGTTCCCCCAGATCTGCTGCAGGAGGGGCGGGAAGAGGCTGAAGTGGGTCGGGCCCTCGATGGGGCCGGCGCGGAAGCCCAGCTTCTCGGCCATGGCGTCGTCATGGATCGAGGCGTGGCCGCCATATTCCTGGTCGGCCAGCATCTGGCGCGGCGCCCGCAGGGGACCCTGGATGACCAGCGGCGTCTGGAAGCTCATATCGTGGGTCCTTTCCCTGATTTCAGTCACCGGTATGGGCCGGGGCGCGGATTGTCTCGCATCCCTTCATCCTATACGGCTTTCGGGGACGACCAATATCCTCCGCAGGGCGAAGGCTGCAGCGGGGGGATTTCACCCGGGGGTATCCCGGGGCGCAACAGGGAGACGCGCATGACCACCGGCTTCGACGACATCTTCTCCATCCGCGGCAAGGTCGCCCTGGTGACCGGCGGCTCGCGCGGCATAGGCGAGATGATCGCCGCCGGCTTCCTGGCCGCGGGCGCCAAGGTCTACATCTCCTCGCGCAAGGCCGACGTCTGCGACGCCACCGCCGAGCGGCTTTCGAAGACCTATGGCGGGACCTGCATCTCCCTGCCGGCCGACCTGTCGCAGATGAGCGGGATCGAGTCCCTCGCCGCGCGCCTCGCGGCGAAGGAGGAGAGGCTCGACATCCTGGTGAACAACGCCGGCGCCGCCTGGGGCGCGCCCATCGAGGCCTTCCCCGAGGTGGGCTGGGACAAGGTGATGGACACCAACGTCAAGGGCGTCTTCTTCCTGACCCAGAAGCTCCTGCCCCTGCTGCGCAAGGCCGCCGCGGAGGGCGCCCCGGCCCGGGTCATCAACATCGGCTCCATCGACGGGCTGAAGTCGGCGGCCTTCGACACCTTCTCCTACGGCGCCTCCAAGGCGGCCGTGCACCACCTGACCCGCTTCCTGGCCGCCCACCTGACCAAGGAGCGGATCCTCTGCAACGCCATCGCCCCTGGCCCCTATCCGACCTGGATGCTGTCCACCGGCGTGGGCTTCGGCGGCGAGACCGAGAACGCCGACTGGGACCGCGTCGGCCGGGGCAACCCCTCGGGCCGCGTCGGAACGCCCGAGGACATCGCCGGCCTCGCCATCTTCCTGTCCTCGCGGGCGGGGGAGTACGTGGTCGGCCAGGTCATCGCCAGCGACGGCGGGGCTGTCGGGACCTCCTGACCCCGACCGGCCTCAGCGGCCCGTGAAGACCGGCTCGCGCTTTTCCACGAAGGCGCGGGCCGCTTCCTTGTGGTCCGCCGTCTGGCCGCAGTGGACGTGGTGGGTGGCCTCCAGGTCCAGGCAGTCGTCCACCTCGCCGGACATGGCCCGGTTGAGGTTTTCCTTCATGTAGCGGTAGGCGACGGTCGGCCCGCCGGCCAGCCGCAGGGCGATCTCGCGCGCCCGGGCCGCCAGCTCCTCGGGGGCGACCACCCAGTTGGCCAGGCCCAGCCGCAGGGCCTCCTCGGCGCTGACCCGCTCGGACAGGTAGTAGAGCTCGCGCGCCTTGGCCGAGCCGACCAGCTGGGTCAGGAAGTAGGTCCCGCCATAATCGCCCGAGAACCCGACCCGGGCGAAGGCCGTGGTCAGGATGGCGCTGGAGGCCATGATGCGCATGTCGCAGGCCAGGGCCAGGGACAGGCCCGCGCCGGCGGCCGGGCCGGGCAGGGCGGCCAGGGTGGGCTTGGGCATCTTGAACAGGCGCCCGGCGGTGGCCCTCTGGTTGACCCTCTGCCGGTGGATGGCCTGGTCGATCGTCGCCGCGCCGCCGGCGCCCTGGTTGCTTTCGTCCATGCCCTTGACGTCGCCGCCGGCGCAGAAGCCCTTGCCGGCCCCGGTCAGCACCACGACCTTCACCGCCGGGTCCAGCTCGGCCTTGGCCAGCTGGTCGGCGAGGGCCGCCGTCATCGCCCCGCTCATGGCGTTGCGCGCCTCGGGGCGATTGAGGGTCAGGGTCAGGACGCCCGCGTCGAGGTCGGCGAGCAGGTCCTGGGTTCCGGTATCGATGGCGGCCATGGGGCGAAGTCCTCCGGGGTTGGCTTGGGATCAGGCGGCGACGCGGGCGCCGGCGCCGCGGACGACGCGACCCGAGCGACCGCCGGCGTGCTCGCCGTCGCGGAAGGCGACCTCGCCGTTGACGAGGGTGGCGTGGTAGCCGGTCGAGCCCTGGATGTAGCGGGGCGCGCCGCCGGGGAAGTCCCGGACGAGGCGCGGGTACTTCTCGCCGATGGCGGCCAGGTCGAAGACGTTGACGTCGGCCTGCAGGCCGGGGGCCAGGACGCCGCGGTCCCGGAGTCCGACCACGCGGGCCGGGCCGGAGGTCAGCTTGCGCACGCCCTCCTCCAGGGTGAACAGGCCCTCGTCGCGCACCCAGTGCGAGAGGATGAAGCTGGTCACGCCGCAGTCCATGACCTGGGCCACGTGGGCGCCCGCGTCCGAAAGGCCGGGCATGACCTGGGGATGGGGGAGGAAGTCGCGGACGGCGTCGATGTTCGAGCTGAACATCCGCCAGGTGAAGAGGCCGCGGCCGGCGGACTCAAGGCTCAGGCGGAAGAAGGTCTCGCTCCAGTGCTCGCCGGCGGCGCGGGCCATGGCGCCCAGGCTGTTGGCGGCGGGCTCCAGGTAGTTCGGCGTCTCCGCCGCGCCCATCCAGTAGGCGCCCTCGATCCAGGGCAGGCGGCCTGCATCCATCGCCTTGGCCTCGGCGACCAGGGCGGCGCGGGCCTCGCTGTTGCGCAGGGTCGCCAGGCGGCCGTCGAGGTCGGCGGCGGCGAGGGCTTCCCAGGCCGGGCCGAAGAAGCCGCGCTGGCCCCAGATGTTCCGGGCGGGGATCCGGCTCTGCAGGCCGAAGACAAAGCCCGTCCCGCGGGGCAGGGACAGGGCGGTGATGTCCAGACCGCCCTCGCTCAGGCGCTCCAGGAATTCGGCGTTGCGGCGGCCGGAGTCCGGGCTGGCGCCGACGGTGTAGCTGAACAGGACCCGGGCCCGGCACTCGGCGGCCAGGCGGCGCAGCAGGGGGCCGCTGGCCATGTCCTTGCGCCCGAAGTCGACCACGTTCTGCATCAGGCCGTCCCGCGCCGCCACGGCGTGGCCGATGGCCACAACCTCGTCGTGGTCGGCGAAGGTGCCGGGGATGGACCGGCCGTCCGGCCCGACATGGCCGGGGAAGCGGTTGGAGGAGAAGCCGACGGCGCCGTCGTCCATGGCCTGGCCCATGATGCGGGCCATCTCGGCCTTCTCCTCGGGGGTGGACTCGCCCTCCACCGAGCGCTCGCCCATGATGTACCAGCGCAGGGCCGAGTGACCGACCATGCCGGCGACGTTGATGGCGGGGTTCAGCTTGTCGAGGGCGTCGAGGTACTCGCCATAGCTTTCCCACTCCCAGGACAGGCCGCCGAGGATGGCTTCCCGCGGGATGTCCTCCACGGTCTCCATCATGGCCGCCAGCAGGGGCCGGTCGGCTGGCTTGCAGGGGGCGAAGGTGACGCCGCAATTGCCCAGGAGGGCGGTGGTGACGCCATGCCAGCTGACCGGGGTCAGGAGGGGGTCCCAGCCGATCTGGGCGTCCAGGTGGGTGTGGATGTCCACGAAGCCCGGGGTGACGGTCAGGCCGTCCGCGTCGATCTCCTCGCGGCCGGGCCCGGCCTTGCCGCCGACCTGGACGATCCTTCCGCCCTCGATGGCGACGTCCCCGGCGAAGGCCGCAGCCCCGGTCCCGTCGACAATGTTCCCGCCGCGAATGACGACGTCGTGGCCCATGGCCCTTCCTCCCCACCTGCACCGCCGGCCTTGGCGGCCCGCTGATACCCTGTGTTCAGTTTCAGGCCCGCGGGCCCTCGGCGTCAACGGCGGATCGTACGGGCGCGTGACTCTTGACCCCTGCGGGAGGGGGTGAGACGCTTCATACCGCAGTATCAAAACAGGCTTACGCGGGGTCAGTTCCTGCGGCAGGGAGGCAAGGCATGAGCGACGCGGCCAGCAGCGGAAAGGTTCTCACGCGGGCGGACGTGCCCTTCGACCCTGACGCCCTCCGGGACCGCTACCGCGCCGAGCGCGACAAGCGCATCCGCCCTGACGGCAACGATCAGTACCTGCAGATCGCCGGCCGGTTCGCCGACTTCGGCGACGACCCCTACATCGAGGCGCCCATCAAACGCGCGCCCCTGACCGATGAGGTCGAGGTGGTGGTGATCGGCGGCGGCTTCGGCGGCCTCCTGGCCGGCACCCGCCTGCGCGAGGCCGAGGTGAAGTCCCTGCGCATGATCGAGGCGGCCGGCGACTTCGGCGGCACCTGGTACTGGAACCGCTATCCCGGCGCGGCCTGCGACATCGAGAGCCTGGTCTACCTGCCCCTGCTGGAGGAAACCGGCTTCATCCCCGAGATGCGCTACACCAAGGCGCCGGAGATCTTCGAGCACTCGAAGCGCATCGCCCGGCATTACAACCTCTACGAGGACGCCTGCTTCCAGACCTCGGTCAAGGACCTGTCCTGGGACGAGGACGCGCAGCGCTGGATCATCTCGACCAACCATGGCGACGCCATGCGCGCCCGCTTCGTGGTCATGTCGAACGGCCCCCTGAACAAGCCCAAGCTGCCGGGCATTCCCGGCATCGAGACCTTCAAGGGCCACGCCTTCCACACCAGCCGGTGGGACTATGAGTACACCGGCGGCTCGGTGCTCGGCGGCCTCGACCGGATCGGCGACAAGCGGATCGGCATCATCGGCACCGGCGCCACCGCCGTGCAGTGCGTACCCCACCTGGCCGAGGGCGCAGGCCAGCTCTACGTCTTCCAGCGCACCCCCTCGGCGGTGAACGTCCGCAACGACCAGCCCATCGACGCCGACTGGGTCCGCTCCCTGCCGCCCGGCTGGCAGAACCATCGGATGGACAACTTCAACCTGCTGGTCAGCGGCGGCTACGCCGAGGAGGACCTGGTCAATGACGGCTGGACCGAGGCCTTCCGCGAGCTGATCTTCATCGCCCGCAAGGAGGGCGCGGCGGGCCTGTCGCCCGAGAAGCTGGCCGAGCTGATGGAGATCGCCGACTTCGCCACCATGGAGCGCATCCGCGCCCGGGCCGAGGCGGTGGTCAAGGACCCGGCCACGGCCGAGGCCCTGAAGCCCTGGTACCGTCAGTTCTGCAAGCGGCCCTGCTTCCACGACGAATACCTGCAGGCCTTCAACCGGCCGACGGTCAAGCTGGTGGACACCCACGGCAAGGGCGTCGAGCGGATCACCGAGAACGCCGTGGTCGTCGACGGTGTCGCCTACGAGATCGACTGCCTGATCTTCTCCACGGGCTTCGAGGTCGGCACAAGCTTCAGCCGCCGCTATGGCTACGACATCCACGGCCGGGGCGGGAAGCCGCTCAGCCAGGCCTGGGCGAACGGGGTCCGCAGCCTGCACGGCCTGATGGTGCGGGGCTTCCCCAACCTCTTCTTCCTGGGCTCGACCCAGGGCGGCTTCACCGCCAACTACCCGCACAACCTCCGCGAGCAGGCCGGCCATACGGCCTACATCATCGACCAGGTGAAGGCCCGCCAGGGCCGCGCGGCCGAGCCCTCCGAGCAGGCCGAGTCCGACTGGGTGGCGACCATCATCGAGAAGGCCCGCAACAACCAGGCCTATCTCGAGGCCTGCACCCCCGGCTACTACAACAACGAGGGCAAGCCCTACCTGGCCAACGCCCAGAACACGACCTACGGCGGCGGCCCGATCGAGTACTTCCGCATCCTCGCCGACTGGCGGGCCTCGGGAGACCTGCCGGGCCTCGAGGTCGGCTGAGGCCGGGCATGGGCCAGCTTTCCCTTGACCTCCGCGACGGGATCGCCGTCATCACCTTCGGCAATCCGCCGCTGCAGGTGATGACGCCGGCGACGATGAACGAGCTCAACCGGATGATGCCCGAGCTGCGCTCGGACGACGTCCGCGCCATCGTCTTCACCGGGTCGGACGCCGCCTACTTCATCCGCCACTTCTCGGTGGAGGAGCTGGACGAGACCGTCCGGGGCGGCGGGGGCGGCTGGGACCGGCCCATGGCCGAGATCCTCTACGAGCTGGAGCACCTGCCCAAGCCCTTCATCTGCGCCCTGAACGGCTCGGCGGCGGGGGGCGGGCTGGAGTTCGCCCTGGCGGCGGACATCCGGGTGGCCAAGGACGGACCCTTCCGCTTCGGCCTGCCGGAGGTGTCGGTGGGCATCCTGCCCGGCGGCGGCGGCACCCAGAGGCTGACCGCCATCGTCGGCCGGGGCCGGGCCCTGGAGATGATGCTGCGCCCGCGGCTGGTCTCGGCCCAGGAGATGCTGCAGCTCGGCGTCTTCCAGGAAGTGGTCCCCGCCGACAGCCCCGAGACCGCCCTGGACCGCGCCCTCGGCATCGCCCGGGAGATCGCCAGCCGGCCGGCCCGGGCCGTGGCCCATATCAAGCGACTGGCGCGCGAGGCGGTCTCGCCCGTGACCATGGACATGCTGAAGCTGGAGGGCCGGCTCTTCGCCGACCTGATGGCCCAGCCGGAGACCCAGGCCCTGCTCAAGGGCGTGGCCGACCAGCACCGCGCCGAGCGCGGCGGCTGACACCAACACACACAACGGCGACGGCCGGGACGGGGAGGAGAGATCCGATGAAGGACTTCAGCGGCAAGATCGCGGTGGTGACCGGCGGCGGCAGCGGCATTGGCCGGGCCCTCGTGCAGGCCCTGACCGCCGAGGGCTGCAGCGTGGCCATGTGCGACATCCGCGAGGCCGACATGCTGGAGACGGTGCGCCTGGCCGAGAAGACCGCCGTCCAGGGAGTCCGGATCTCCACCTTCGTCGCCGACGTGGCCCAGGAAAAGGAGACCCTGGCCTTCCGCGACCATACGGGCGAGCAGCACGAGACGGACCACGTCCACCTCCTGTTCAACAACGCCGGCATCGGCGGCGGCGGCAGCTTCGTGAATACCCCTCGGGACCAGTGGGAGCGGACCTTCGCGGTCTGTTGGTACGGGGTCTATCACAACGCCCGGGCCTTCCTCCCGATGCTGCTGAAGGCGCCCGAAGCGCACATGATCAATGTCTCCTCGGTCAACGGCTTCTGGGCCTCGCTCGGGCCGCAGACCGCTCATACCGCCTATTCCGCGGCCAAGTTCGCCGTGAAGGGCTTCACCGAGGCCCTGGTCAACGACTTCCGCAACAACGCCCCGCACGTAAAGGCCAGCGTAGTCATGCCCGGCCACATCGGCACCAACATCGCCATCAACTCGATGTCCGAGTTCGCCCCGCCCGAGGGGGCGACGGCGGAGGCCAAGGCCATGGGCGAGGCCTTCCGGGACAATGGGCTCCCCCCTGCCGAGGCGGCGCGGATCATCCTGGACGGGGTGCGCAACGAGCGCTGGAGAATCCTGGTCGGACCCGACGCCGTGGCCCTGGACAAGGCGGTGCGCGCCCATCCGGAAGAGGCCTATGAGCATGGCATGGCCGACTTGGTGGCCCGGGCCATGGCCGGGGGTTGACCGCCCTGCGGTTGACGCCTCTGGCCATTCATGAAACTTTGAGCAAGTGGTATCTCAAATGAGCTAGCGCAGGAAAGGCTTCCCGGGAGTTTTGAGGCCTTGACCTGCGCTGGCGTGAAGGCTTGGGGGGAAGTCATGGGTCATGACCTGGTCATCCGGGGCGGTTCGGTCGTCGACGGCACGGGTGCGGCGGCGCGGACGGCGGACGTCGCCATCGACGGGGGCCTGATCACTGCGGTCGGCATGGTCGAGGGCGCAGGCCGGAAGGCGTGCGCCGCCGCCGGCTGCATCGTCACCCCCGGCTTCGTCGACCTGCACACCCACCTCGACGCCCAGATCGGCTGGGACCCGGACCTGACCCCGGTCAGCTGGCACGGTGTGACCACCGCCCTCCTCGGCAACTGCGGACTGACCTTCGCCCCCTGCAAGCCGGCCGACCGGCCCCTGCTGGCGGCCATGATGGAGACGGTCGAGGACATCCCCCGGGAGGCCATCCTGTCGGGCCTTCCCTGGACCTGGGAGGATTACGGCGGCTTTCTCGACGCCCTCGAGGGCATCCGGCCGGGCATCAATGTCGCGGGCCTGGTGGGGCACTGCGCCGTACGCTACGCCGTGATGGGCGACCGGTCCTTCTCGGACCAGGCGACGCCTGACGAGCTGGGCCGGATCTGCGCCATCGTCGGCGAGGCCATGGACCGGGGCGCCCTCGGCTTTTCCACCAACCGCTATGAGCCGCACAAGGCGCCCGACGGCCGGTCCATCCCGGGCACCTTCGCCGACGTTTCGGAGCTCGTCGCCATCGCCCGCACCGTGGGGGGCCGCGGCGGGCTGATGCAGGCCGTAGGCGCCTCACCCGAGGTCCTGCAGGCCATCGCCGACGCCGGCGCCCGGGTCCTCTTCAGCTGGGGCGTGGGGGCCCAGAAGGGCGCGGGCCGCGGCGGTGCGGAATACCTCGACCGGATGATCGGCGAGCGGGACATGACCGCCATCATCCAGGTCCGCGGCACCGGCTTCATGTTCGGCCTCCAGTCCCACCTGCCCTTCCGTGGCGAGACCTGGGAGCGCGTCCGCAAGCTGGACCTGGCCGGCCGGCTCGCGGCCATCCGCGACGCCGCCACCCGCGAGGCCCTCCTCGCCGAGGGCCGCCGGACCGATGGCTGGAAGGATCTGGCGACCATCTATGACCTCGGCGCCGGCGACAGTCCGGACCATGGGCAGGAGGTCGACCAGAACATGCGCCAGGTCATGGAGCGCACCGGCAGGAGCTTCGTGGAGCTCTTCCTGGACCAGGCGCTTGCGACCGAGGGGCGGGGCCTCTTCAACCTGAGGCTGTTCTGCCAGAACCTGGACGAGCTGGGCGACCTGTTCGCCAGCCCGCGCATCCTGCCCAGCCTCGGCGACGCCGGCGCCCACGTCTCGCAGATCATGGACGCAGACTGGTCGACCTTCGTCCTGTCCTACTGGGTCCGAGACCGCGGCGTGTACTCCCTGGAGGAGGGCGTCCGGCGCATGACGGCGGAGCCGGCCCGCGTTCTCGGCCTGTCGGACCGCGGGGTCCTGGCCCCCGGCCGGAGGGCGGACGTGAACGTCATCGACCTGGCGGAGCTCCGTAGCCTCCAGCCGCAGATCGTCAACGACTTCCCGGGCGGCGCGCCGCGCTACATCCAGAGGGCCCGGGGCTATCGCGCGACGATCGTCAACGGCGGCGTGAACATCGAGGACGACAGGCATACGGGAGAACGCGCCGGACAGGTGCTTCGCCGGGTTCACTGACCCAGCTTCATCGAAACTCCTCTTGAAGCTGAAACTGCGTCGGAGCGGACATCCGTCTCCGGCGTCCTTTTGTCCGCCTCAGGGGTGGATGATCCCCCGGATCATGGCCTCGGTGAACAGGTTCGCCCCCGACTCGGGACTGTCGCCAGGCTGCCACCAGGACAGCTCCGATGCGGCGTTGATCCCGGCCGTCAGAATCTGGGCGGTGATGGCCGTGTCGAGGGCGCGGATGGAACCGTCGGCGATCCCGTCGCAGAGCATGGACCCAAGCCGGATGGAAATCTGCCGAAGACGGAACATGAGGTCCGCGCGGATCTCCTCCGGCACCGTCGACAGGGCGCTGGTCCGCAGCAGCGGGGCGGGCCCCACCTGCAGCTGGACGACGGCGCTGAGCAGGGAGTGCATCACCTCCAGGCCTTCGCCCCCCGCCGCCTCCGCGGCGTCTATGGCGCGCCAGAGGACGTCGAAGGTCCGCTGGAAGCAGGCCACCACCAGGTCATCCTTGGTGGCGTTGTAGTGGTAGAAGGCGCCCTTGGTGACATTCAGCTTCGAGGAAATCCGGTCAACCGACGCCCCGTGATAGCCTTCATCATTGATCAGCTGGGTGGCGGCGCGCAGGAAGTGCTCGGCTGAGCCCTCGTCGATCTCCTCGCCGCCGGGCTGGAGGTCAAGGACACGGGCGCCGGGGACATTCCCGCCCCTCGGGATTCCGTCCAGCAGGATGGAGGCTATCCTCTGGCTGATGCGCGGATAGTCCTCGACCCGCCAAGTGTAGATCCAGGCGCTGACGAAGGTCAGGGCGCTGATGAGCAGATGGGTGCGTCCGTTGAGGTCCGCCCGGGTGCGGTTCTCCCGGCGGTCCAGCAGGGCGCGGACCGTCCGGAACATGCCGACATAGGCCTCGTTCACGGAGGCGCTGTTGAGGGCCCTGACGTCGTTGAAGACGGTCAGGGGCTCGGCCTCGCCCAGTTCGATGCGCTGCTGGAGGCCGATGAACTGGTCGATGAAGACCTGCACCCGCTCGCGCTCCGTGACATGGCCGCGCGCCATCTCGGCCATCTCGCGGATCCTGCCGATGCTGCGCTCGAAGGCTGCGGCGGCCAGGTCTTCCTTGTTGCGGAAGTAATAGATGACCCCCGTGGGCACCAGGTCGAGGCGGGCCGCGACGTCGCCCAGGGTCATGCCCCGCACGCCGTGCCGGTTCATCTCGCGGATGGCCGAAGCGATGATGGCGTCCCGCCTCGCCATGTATCGCCGGCTCGGCGTCCGGCCCGAGGCGGCGGCGGGGGCGGCCCCTTCGGGAGGATGTTCGGTGGTCATCGGACGGCTCCGCTAAGGGCGCCGCTGCGGCGCCCAGAGGCTCAAGCGGGGATAGATCGGCTTGTGAGGTCGGTCAATCAGGGCCAATCTCGCAGCCCACAGGGCGCGCAGACGTCGGGGGGAAATGACCATGCTGCTGCAGGGACTGAAGGTCGTCGAGCTCGCCACCTGGATCGCCGCGCCCGGATGCGCCGCAATCATGGCCGACTGGGGCGCCGACGTGATCAAGGTGGAGTCGCTGGGCGGCGACGCCACCCGCACCTTCTTCCCCGAGAGCGCCGAGACCCCGGGCAAACCCATCATCACCATGGAAAACCGGGGCAAGCGCGGCGTGGCCCTGGACATCGCCTCCGCCGAGGGACGCGAGGCCCTTCTGGCGATACTCAAGGATGCGGACGTCTTCATCACCAACCTGCGTCCCGGCGCCCTGAAACGGGCCCGGCTCGACTACGAGACGCTGAAGGCGGCCTTCCCCAGGCTGATCTACGCCAGCGTCTCCGGGGTGGGGCTGGAGGGGCCGGACGTGGACCTGCCGGCCTTCGACATCACCGTCTTCTGGACCAAGAGCGGGGTCGGGCGCTCGCACATTCCCCCGGACCAGGAGCCCTTCGCCTGCCGGCCGGGCTTCGGCGACCACACCACCGCCCTCGCCACCCTGTCGTCGGTGCTGGCGGCCCTGCACGAACGCCATGCAACCGGGCGCGGCCGGCTGGTGGAATGCTCGCTCCTCCAGACCGCCGCTTACGCCCTGGGCTGGGACATGGCCACCCAGCTGCGGTTTGGCGAGGCGCCGACCACCCAGCCCCGCCACATGCGGCCGCATCCGATCTCCGGCATCTACTTCCGGACCCTGGACGACCGCTGGATCACCTTCGTGCTCAAGGGCCCCGCCTGCTATCCGACGCTCATGAAGGTGCTGGGCCACCCGGAGGTGATCGACGATCCCCGCTACGCCCTGCCGACCACGGACCTCGACATCGTTCGCGAGATCCGGGCGCGGGTGGACGCCGCCTTTGCGCGCATGACCCTGGCCGAAGCGGCGGTGATCCTGACCGAGGCGGACCTGGCCTGGGCGCCCCTGCAGAGCCTGTCCGAGGTGGTGGGCAGCGAGCAGTACCTGGCCACGGGCTGCGCCGTGGAGGTCTCGGACGGCTGGGGAGGCCGCATGGCCTCGCCGGCGGCGCCGGGCCGCTTCCCCGAGGGGGCGCCGGAGGTGACCCGCGGGGCGCCGAAGCTGGGCGAGCACACCCGGGAGGTCCTGGCCGAGGCCGGGGTCACGGAGGACGTGATCCAAAAAGTCATGGCCCGGCTCTTGTGAGCGCGGGCCACGACAGGCGCTGAAGCGTCAGCCCCCGCCCGGAGGCGGGGGCCTTGGCGATCAGTTATAGACTTCGAACAGGCCGGCGCCGCCCTGGCCGCCGCCGATGCACATGGTCACCACGGCCCACTTGGCCTTGCGGCGCTGGCCTTCCTGCAGGACGTGGCCCGTCAGGCGGGCGCCGGTCATGCCGAAGGGGTGGCCGATGGCGATGGAGCCGCCGTTGACGTTGTACTTCTCGGGATCGATGCCGAGGTGGTCACGGCAGTAGAGGCACTGGCTGGCGAAGGCCTCGTTCAGTTCCCACAGGTCGATGTCGTCGACCTTCAGACCATTCCGCTTCAGGAGCTTCGGGATGGCGAAGACCGGGCCGATGCCCATTTCGTCGGGCTCGCAGCCGGCGACGGCCCAGGAGACGAAGCCGCCGAGGGGCTTGAGGCCCCGGCGCTCGGCTTCCTTGCCTTCCATCAGGAGGACCGCGGCGGCGCCGTCGGACAGCTGGGAGGCGTTGCCGGCGGTGATGAAGTTGCCGGCGCCCTTGACGGGCTCGAGCTTGGCCAGGCCCTCGAGGGTGGTGTCGGGGCGGTTACACTCGTCGCGGGTCACGGTGTAATCGACGATGGTCTCTTCCTTCGTGTCCTTGTTGACCTGCTTCATCTTGGTCTTCATCGGGACGATTTCGTCGGCGAACAGGTTGGCCTGCTGGGCGGCGGCCATGCGCTGCTGAGAGCGGAGGGAGAACTCGTCCTGGGCCTCGCGGCTGACATTGTAGCGCTTGGCTACGATGTCCGCGGTGTCGATCATGGCCATGTAGATGGCCGGGGCGATCTTCGACAGTTCCGGGTCCATCGCCTCGGGCGGGAAACGTCCGCCAGACACCGAGATGCTCTCGACGCCGCCGGCCACGACGCAGTCGGCGCCGTCACCGCGGATGTGGTTCGCCGCCATGGCGATGGTCTGGAGACCGGAGGAGCAGAAGCGGTTCACGGATACGCCCGCGGTGGTCACCGGCATGCCGGCCAGGAGGGCGGCCTGGCGGCCGATGTTCGGGGCGGCGTGGGCGTTGTTGCCGAGGAAGCAGTCTTCGACGAAGTCCTTCTCGACACCCGACTTCTCCACCGCGTGCTTGATGGCGTGGGCCGCCATGGACATCGGCGGCGTCATGTTGAACCCGCCACGGCCGGCCTTGGCCAGTCCTGTACGGGCATAGGAAACGATTACGGCTTCACGCATGAGAAGAACCTCCCTTTGTCTTCTTGGTTATGGCCGCGCAGGTCGGCCTTGGCAATGTGAATCCCCCGGCGGAAAGCGGTCCGCCGGGGCGGTCTCGGGGTCAGGGCCGGACCAGGAACTTCTCGCCGGTGGCCTTGCGGTTGCAGGCCTGGACGACTGCGGGGGTGAGCAGGTCGCCGAGCGAGACCTCGGTGGTGTAGCCCGAGGCGAATGTGGTCTTCAGGTTGCCCACGACCCTTGCCCGGAGACGGTCGGCGGCCTCCTTGCCGATCCGGATCAGGAAGGGGGTCAGCAGCCAGCCGCCCAGGCCCCAGGCCATGCCGAACCCGCGGTTCAGCTCGGTCGGGCCTGTGTCGAGGCCGCCATAGATGTAGACCTGCTTGTGGGTGGTGGAGCCATAGCGCGAGAAGCCAGCCGGGTTGCGGGCGTTGGCGGCGATCTCCATGGCGGTGAGGATCTGGCCGGCGAGCTTGCCGCCGCCGATGGCGTCGAAGCCGAGGGTGGCGCCGGTCTCGGTCAGGGCCGCCACCAGGCTCTCCATGAAGTCGGGCTGGGAGGAGTCGCAGACCACCTTTGCGCCCTGATCCTTCAGGATCTTCGCCTGGGCCGGGCTGCGTACGATGTTCACGAGGGGCACGCCGTCCTCCAGGCAGATGCGGTTCAGCATCTGGCCGAGATTGGAGGCTGCGGCGGTGTGGACGAGGCCGGAATGGCCCTCGAGCTTCATGGTCTCGACCATGCCCAGGGCCGTCAGCGGGTTGACGAAGCAGGAGGCGCCGTCCCGGGGATCCGTCCCCTCGGGCAGGAGCTGGGCGTCGGCGGCGCGCACGCAGCGGTACTCGGCGTATATCTCGCCGCCGAGGATGGCCACGGTGCGGCCGAGCAGGGCCTGGGCCTCCGGGGAGGCGCCGGCGGCGACGACCTCGCCTGCGCCCTCGTTACCGACGGGCAGGGCGGCGCCGGCGCGGGCGGCCACCGCCCGGCGCAGGGACTGAGGTATGGGCGCCGAGAGAACGGCCGACTCGCCGCTCCCCGAGACGCTCGCCTTCTCCAGGTCGGCCGGCCCCACCAGCAGGCCGAGGTCAGAGGGGTTGATGGGCGTGGCGCGGACCCGCACGAGGACCTCGCCGTCGCCGGGCTTCGGCGTCGGAACCCGGGCCAGGGACAGGCGCAGTTCCGAGGCGTCGGCGGTGACCTCGGTGCGCAGCTGGAGGAAGGTGTCGGGAACGGACGTGGTCATGGGGGCGCCTCTCTTCGTCTGGGCGGCGATACGCTCATTTGAGCCGGGGGTATGTCAAGGGCGGGCGGCGTCGCCGATCCGCGAGGGGGCGGCCCCGCCCTCGCCGGGCCGGGCCTGGACGGCGTCGAAGACGTCGCCATCCGGCGGAACGGGACGGCGCATGGCCGCCTTGATCCCGGCCAGGGTCCCGGCCGGCCAGCCCGCCATCCGCACTGCGGCGGCCCGGGCGTGATCAAGGACGGCGGCGTCGGGGACCAGGGCCCAGGCCAGGCCGAGGCGATGCAGGTCGGCGCCGTTCATGCGTCCCGCCCCGAGAGCCAGCTGGGCGACGACGGACTCGGCCGCCCGGAGCCTCAGCCAGGCCAGGTTCATCGGGGCGTGCATGCCGATGGCCGCCTCGCCCACGGTCAGGACGGCGCCCTCGCCGGCGACGAGGAGGTCGGAGGCCAGGGCCAGGGAGGCGCCGGCGTTGATGGCGTACCGCTCCAATGCGCAGATGACGACCGCCGGGCAGGCGTAGAGATCGCGGTGAAAGCCGGTCCAGTCCCGGGCCCATCCGCCGGCCGCCGCGCCCTGGAAGAGGTCGACGTCGAGCCCCGAGCAGAAGGTCCCGCCCTCTCCGCGAAGCAGGATCACCCGCGATCCCGCCTCCAGCAGCGCCGCAAGCCCCGCCCGCAGGGCCCCTGCGGACTCCGGGGCCAGGGCGTTGCGGCGCGCAGGCCGGTCGAGCGCGAGCTCGCCCCAACCCTCTTCCTGGGAGACCCTTACCGGGGCGCTCAAGTGGGATCGTTCCCTTCGATCCTGGAGAGGTTCTGGCTGTGGGCGGCCTCGTCGATCCGGTAGAGGGACCAGGTCAGGATCGAGAGCAGGAGGAGCACGAAGGTCATCGGCAGATACAGCCAGCCGACCTGCATGATCAGCTCCATGGTCTTGTCGCTGGGCGGAGCCTTGGTCGGGAAGGCGACGGCCGCCAGGATCAGGCCGGGGATCAGGGCTGCAATGGCGTTGACCACCTTGCTCGGCAGGCTGTCGGCGGTGGTCAGGAGGCCCTCCGCCCGCCGTCCGGTCTTCACCTGCACTTCCTCGACGATATCGCCGATCATGGACGAAGCGAGGATGTAGCCCGCCGTCGAGCTTGCGGTCTGGACAAAGGCGAAGAAGGCGAGAACCCCCAGCAGGTAGGGCGTTCCGTTGAGCTCCAGAATCCCCACCAGTTTCAGGAACATGGGCGCCAGGCCGAAGATGAGGCCGGAGAAGAACAGCGTCATGGCGCCGATCCTCTTGCCGAGGCGACGACCGATCCGGGGCGCGAGCAGGCCGCCGATCAGGGGGCCGGGAATGCCGAGAAGGGTGAGGATCAGGATGTCCTGGGCCTTCAGTTCCCAAAGGTAGGTCTGGAAATAGAGGCCAAGGCCGGTCCCGATGCCAAAGCCCAGGCCTCCGAGGATCTGGGCGGAAAGGGCGACCAGGAAGTTCCGGTTGGTCAGGGTGACCCGGGCGTCGCGCCAGTCGTCGCGGAAGGTCCTGTCCGGTTCCTTGGGCGGATGGCTGAAGGCGGCGGCCTGCTTCTGGGTGCCGAGCGCCATGGTCAGGCCGGCGGCCAGGATCACCATGGTCACGGTGATCGCCAGGGGACCGTATCCGTCCGGGTTGAGCTGACCCACCGGGAACTCGGGAGTCTGTTTGAGGAAGACCCCGTAGATCAGCACTGCGCCAAGTGCGGCGCCGAGCGTCCCCAGCATCCAGCGATAGCTGAGAAGCAGGGTGCGGTCGTGGTATTCCGGCGCCAGTTCGGGCGCCAGCGCCCCGGACGGGACTTCAAAGAGACTCCACGCCAGGTTCACGAAGAGCCCGGTCCCCAGAATGTACCAGAACATCATCTCAGCGTCCCAGTGCGGCGGGTGCCAGCGCAGGAAGAGAGCGATGGGGATCAGGAGAAGGCCGACGTAGATGAAGGGGTGCCGGCGACCGAAGCGCGACCGGAACTGGTCCGAGGAGTGGCCGATCAGCGGGTCCCAGAAACCATCCACGAAAATGACCAGGGAGATGGCGACGCTGACAACCGCCGCGTTCACTCCGACCACCTGGCTGTAGAAGAAGAGCGCCAGGCCCCCAAGGGACCCGTAAATGCCGTTCGCGAGCGAACCGGACCCGTAGAAGGCTTTTGTCTGGAGTGTAAGCCGCCGGCGAATGGTGCTGCCGGAAGAACTCACTCCGGCGTCCTGAACGGTCATGACGACTCCCGTCTTTGCGGGTTCGCGACCGGAGTCACGCCCGGCCGTTCCTTCTCCCCGGGCCAGACAGCATGACGCCGGGACCATTTTGTCAAGCCGGTACGGAGAGGACGCCCGCGCCTTGCGGGCTGCGCCGCCGTGCGGGTCAGGCGCAGATCAGAACGATCTTGCCCACATGGTCGCCAGCCTCGAGGGCCGCGTGCGCCTCGCCGGCGCGGGCGAGGGGGAAGGTCTGGTCGACCACCGGCCGGATGCGCCCCGCTGCGATCCAGGGCCAGACCCTCGCCTCCACCGCCGCCGTCAGCCTCGCCTTCTCGTCCGCAGAGCGCGGCCTGAGGGTCGATCCCGTCACCACGGCCCGCTTCTGCATCAGCCTGAAGATGGGCAGTGAGACCTCGCCGCCGCCCAGCGAGGCGATGAAGACGATGCGTCCGCCCGTCTTCAGGGCGTCAAGCTCCCGGAGGAAGCAGTCGCCGCCCACCATGTCGAGGACCACATCCGCGCCCCCCTCGGCCTTCACCCTCGGGCCGAAGTCCTCCGCCGAAGCGTCAATGGCGATGTCGGCGCCCAGCTCCAGGGCCCTGGCGGCCTTGGCGGCGCCCCGGGCGGTGGCGATGACCCGGGCCCCTGCGGCCTTGGCCATCTGGATGGCGGTGACGCCTATGCCGGATGTGGCGCCGTGCACCAGAAGAGTCTCGCCGGCCTGAAGGGCGCCATGCTCGAAGACGTTCGCCCAGACCGTGAAGACCGTCTCCGGCAGCCCCGCCGCCTCTATGGGCGTCAGGCCCTCGGGAATCGGCAGGACATGCCGGGCGTCAACCACCGCATACTCCGCATAGCCGCCGCCGCCCAGGAGGGCGCAGACCCTGTCGCCCGCCCGCCAGCGACCCCCGCCGGCGACAACCTCGCCGGCCACCTCCAGGCCAAGCGTCTCCGGCGCCCCCGGCGGCGGCGGATATCCGACCATGCGTTGCAGGAGGTCAGGCCTGTTGACCCCGGCGGCGTCGACCCGGATCAGAATCTCTCCGGCGCCCGGCTCAGGCCTGGGGATCTCCGCCGCCTTCATCGCCTCGGGCCCGCCGCGACCGCCCTCGACGGCGATGGCTGTCATCATCACCTTGCCCATTGTCTTCCTCCCCCGCTCTCTTGCGTCCCGGCTGTCCGCAGCGTCAGATAGGCCCAGGACCGCGAGGACGCCAAGGGGTCTCGCACAGGTCCTGAGGCGAGGGGGCCGGAGGCAAGGATGGAAGACGCCGAGGAGGTGCGCCGCGGGCGCGGGGCGGCCCTTGAGCAGGCGCTGAGGGAAGATCTCGAGCTGTTCTCGATCGACGACCTGCAGGAGCGGATCGGCCTCCTTGAGGCGGAGATCGAGCGCTGTCGCGGCCAGATCGGCCGGAAGGCGGCGGGGCGGAAGGCCGCGGACGCTCTTTTCAGGAAGCCGGGGGATTGAACCTTGCTCTTGCCGCCCCTCTGGAATCCGCGCAGGCAAGGACCGGCCGGGGGCGAGTCGTCCGTTCGTCGGCAGGGCGTGGACAGGAGCCGGGGATGACCTTCGGGGCGAAATCAGCTGCAATGACCAGGCCGGGCGTCGTCCTCGACCGGGCCTCGGCGGAGCTCTTCGATCGGACCTTCCGCGAAGGCATGGAACTGATCGCTGAGGTCTCGGCCTATCTCGACGGGATCGGGCGCCTGGAGTCGCGACGGATGACCCGGGAGGCGGCCTCGGCCTTCGCCGCAGAAAGCATGCGCCTGACCACCCGCCTGATGCAGATGACGTCCTGGCTCCTGGTGCAGAAGGCCGTGCGCGAGGGCGAACTGGCCCCGGAGACCGCGGCCGAGCCGATCTATCGGCTGACAGACTCCGGAGCGTCCAAGATCCCGTCCCGGGCCCCGGACGCCCTTGCCGGCTATTGCCGGCGGGCAGACCGCCTGTTCGAGCGCGTCAGCCGCATGGACCGCCAGCTCTATGTGGAGATCGATGCGCCGGCCAACCCGGTCGCTTCGCAGATCGAGCGCCTTCGTTCCGCCTTCGCGGTCTGACGCCTATTTGCGGGTGAAGCCGCCGAACTTGGCGTTGAACCTGGAGACGCGGCCGCCGCGGTCCAGCAACTGCTGGTTGCCGCCCGTCCAGGCCGGATGGGTCTTGGGATCGATGTCCAGGTTGAGGGTCGCCCCTTCCTTCCCGTAGGTCGAGCGGGTCTGGTAGCTGGAGCCGTCGGTCATCACCACCGTGATGAAGTGATAGTCGGGATGGGTGTCTTGTTTCATCTCGGGATCATCCGACGTAAAGGAGCGGCCAGTTTCAGTCCGCCGACCCCCGGCCAGCCGGGGGGCGGAAAGCGCGCCTTCTACAGCAAAGGGCGCCGGTAGAGCAAGGGCGTGGTCCGGATGACCGAGAGTTCCGTCGAAACCCCGGTGGAGGGACGCCCCAGCGCGGGCGGCGCCCTGGCCCAGGACATGGAGGCGGCGGCCGAACGCCGGGCCTCGACCCGCAACCTGAAGGCCTTGTTCACCCTCTGGCCGATCCTGAAGGCCCATGGCGCCGAGGCCGCCATCGCCGGCGTCCTCATGGTCGCCACCTCGGCCGCGACCCTCGGGATGACCGGCGCCGTCCGCCTGTTGGTCGACCACCTGACATCCGACCAAAGCGGGGCCCCCGTGGATCCCTGGTTCTGGCTGCTGGGCGCCGTGGCCGTGGCGCTGGGGCTCTTCACGGCCCTGCGGTACTACTGGGTCACCCGCCTCGGGGAACGGATCGTCGCCGACCTTCGCAAGTCGGTCTACGGCCACATCCTGACCCTCGATCCCGCCTTCTTCATGGCCACCAGAACCGGCGAGGTCCTGTCGCGCCTGACCACCGACATCCAGATCATCGAGAACCTGCTGGCGACGACGGCGTCGGTCTTTCTCCGCAACACCCTGATCCTGATCGGCGCCCTCGTCCTGATGCTGCTGGTCAGTCCCGAGCTGACCCTGCTTGTGCTTCTGATCATTCCGGTGGTGGTGGTGCCCCTCTTCCTGTTCGCCCGCCCGCTGAGGAACCTGACCACCGCGACCCAGGACGAGTTCGCCCGGGCCGTGGGGCATGCCGGCGAGACCCTCGACGCCCTGGAGACCGTGCAGGCCTTCGGGCGGGAACAGGCGGCGTCGGAGCGATTCGGAGCGGCGGTCGAAAGGTCCTTCCGGACCTCGCTCCGGCGGATGACCGCCCGGGCGGTGATGACGGCGGCGGCCATCGTGCTGGTCTTCGGCGGCGTGGTCGCCGTCTTCTGGCTCGGCGTCCACGCGGGACAGCGGGGCGAGCTCAGCTGGGGGGCCCTCTTCCAGTTCGCCTTCCTGTCCGTCTTCGCCGCCAGCGCGGTCGGCGCCCTGGGGGAAATGTGGGGCGACGTTCAGAAGGCGGCGGGAGCCATGGAACGGATCGCCGAACTGCTTGGCGCGCAACCCGGGATCGCGCCGCCCGCCGACCCGCAGAAGCTGCCCGGCCGGGGGGAGGTCCGCTTTGAGGAGGTGGTCTTCGCCTATCCCGGACGGGAGACGACGCCGGCCCTGGATGGCTTTACCCTCACTGTCGCGCCCGGAGAGCGCGTGGCCCTCGTCGGGCCTTCGGGGGCCGGCAAGAGCACCGTCTTCCGCCTGCTGCTTCGTTTCTACGACCCGGGTTCGGGCGTGGTCCGGATCGACGGGGTGGACCTGCGCAGGGCCGACCCCCAGGATATCCGCGCCCAGGCCGCCCTGGTGGCTCAGGACAGTCCCCTCTTCTCCGGTTCGGCGGCGGAGAACATCGCCTTCGGGCGCGAGGGAGCGGGCGACGACGAGGTTCGGGCCGCGGCCCGGGCCGCCCAGGCGGAAGGGTTCATCGCAACCCTTCCCGAAGGCTTCGATACGGCGCTCGGCGAGCGGGCGAGGGGCCTGTCAGGCGGCCAGCGGCAGCGACTGGCCATCGCCCGGGCCCTGGTCCGCCGCGCGCCCATCCTGCTGCTGGACGAGGCGACCAGCGCCCTCGACGCCGAGAACGAGAAGCTGGTTCAGGAGGCCCTGGACGAAGCCATGCGCGACCGCACCACCCTGGTCATCGCCCATCGTCTCGCCACCGTCCTGAAGGCCGACCGGATCGTGGTGATGGACGCCGGACGGGTGGTCGAGACTGGCTCCCACGCCGAGCTGATCGCCCGCGGCGGGCTTTACGCCCGGCTGGCCGCCCTGCAGTTCACGGACGGCGCGGACTGAGGGATTCGCCGTCCCTGGCGGCCACGGCGAGGTCCGGGAAGTCGCAGAAGACCCCGTCCACCCCCGCCGCGTAGAGCGCCTTCAGGAGGCTGGCCGGGTCGCCATGGGCGCCGGCGCCCTCCCCGCGCTGAAGGGCCCTCGGGAGGAAGGCGTTCTCGGCGCGAACCGTCCAGGGAAAGACCTTGAGCCGGGCCGCCCGCGCCGCGGCGACCAGGGGCGTCGGCCCGGCCAGAGCGCCGGCCTCATCCAACTTCAGGACCAGACGCCATTCAGGACCCACTGCCTGGGCGTAGCCGGCGATGGCCATCAGCCCCTCGGCGGTCACCATGTCCTGATAGCGGACGCCCGGCAGGTCGGCCGGTCCGCCCTCGGCCGAGACCAGCTGGACCCGGGACGCGCTCGAAAGGGTGGCGAGGGTCTTCAGGGGGCCGACCTCGAAGCACTGGACCAGAACCGGGGCCGAGGGCGAGTCGAGGCGCTCGGCCTTCAGGGCGGCGGCCATGATGGGCTCGAAGGCGAGCCCCAGCCGCCGGAAGTGTGCAGGATGCTTCATCTCGGGGCAGATCCCGATCGTCCGGCCGGTGCGGGCCGACTCCCGCCGCGCAATGGCCGCGACTTCGGCGAAGGTCAGGATCTCGTCCTCGCCGTCGTGGCGGGCGCTGTCGGGGCGCAGCTGGGGCAGGCGCTCGCGGGCACGAAGGGTCTTCAGCTCCGCCAGGGTGAAGTCCTCTGTGAACCAGCCGTCGAACCGCTCGCCGTCAATCTCCTGGACCCGGCGACGGCTGGCGAACTCGGGCCGGGAGGCGACGTCGGTGGTGTCGCCGATATCATTCTCGTGCCGCGCCACGAGGACGCCGTCCTTGGTCAGGACAAGGTCGGGCTCGATGACGTCGGCGCCCTGGGCGATGGCCAGGCGGTAGGCCGAGGCGGTGTGCTCGGGCCGGTAGCCGCTGGCGCCGCGATGGGCGATGACCTGGGGGCGGGGCGAAGCGGAGGCGGTGCGGGCGGAGGCCATGAGGGCTCCTGCGGCGGCGAAGCCGACGCCGAAGGCGCGGCGCGAGGGACGGATCTGGACCATGGGCCCCGACTAACGCAGGGGCGTGACGGTTTCGTCAACCCGGCGCCGGGGCGCTCAGGCCGCGGCGCGCAGTCGCTCGAGAATCAGGGGGTGCAGGTCCAGGTTGGCGGCGCAGACGCTGCCGGCGGCCAAGACGTCGTCGCCGCCCTCGGCGGTGGTCACCTTGCCGCCCGCCTCCGTCACCAGCAGAAGGCCCGCCGCCAGGTCCCAGGCGCTGAGGTCCCGCTCCCAGAAGCCATCCATGCGACCGGCCGCCACCCAGGCCAGGTCGAGGGCCGCCGCGCCGAACCGGCGGACCCCGGCGACGCGCTGGCTGATCTGGTGGAGCTCCTTCAGGAACCGGGCGTGCTGACCATGGACGAGGAAGGGAATGCCGGTGGCCAGGACCGACTCGTCCAGGCGCTGGCGGGCGGCGACGCGCAGCCGGCGATCGTTGACGAAAGCGCCCTTGCCCTTCTCGGCCCAGAAGAGCTCGTTGGATACGGGATTGTAGGTGACCGCGGCCACCACCGCCCCCTCGCGCTGGAGGGCGATGTTGATGGCGAAGTGCGGGATGGCGTGCAGGAAGTTGGTGGTGCCGTCCAGGGGGTCGACGATCCAGGTGTGGGTCTTGTCCGTGCCCTCGATCAGGCCCCGTTCCTCGCCGAGGAACCCGTAGCCCGGCCGGGCCTTGGTCAGGCTCTCGAAGATCGACTGTTCGGCCTTGATGTCGGCGGCGGAGACGAAGTCGGCGGCGCCCTTTCTCGAGACCTGAAGCTCGGCCAGCTCGCCGAAGTCGCGGTTGAGGCCCCGGGCCGCCTTGCGGGCGGCGTCGGACATGACCTTGAGGAGGGCGGACTGGGTCGACATGGGGCGCGGACCCTAGTGGTCCGGGCGCCTCAAGGCAAGGCGGCGCCGGAGCCTGCCCGGTCCGCCAGGCCCCCGGCGATGGCTGCATTGAGGGCGCGCACCGCCTCGGCCTCGCCCTCAGGATGGCTCCAGACCCCGGAGGACACCGCAATGAAGTCCGCCCCCGCGGCGACCAGGCCGCGGGCGTTGTCGGGCGTGATCCCGCCGATGGCCACGCAGGGCGTCTCCATTGTCTCCTGCCAGACCGACAAGATCTCCGGGTCCGCCCGGGTCGGGGCGTCCTTGGTGGAGGTGGGAAAAAAGGCGCCGAAGGCGACATAGTCGGCCCCCAGCTCCGCCGCGTCCATGGCGAGGTGCCGGCTGTCGTGGCAGGTGACCCCGACAATCCTGTCCCGGCCGACAAGGCGGCGGGCCTCGGCGCAGGAGGCGTCCGACTGGCCCACGTGCACCCCGTCGCAATCCAGCCTCGCGGCGAGGGCCGGATCGTCGTTCAGGATCAGGGCGACATCATGGGCGCGGGCGACGGGACCAAGCGCGCGCACCACCTTAGTGATCTCTTCCTCCGAAGCGCCCTTCAGGCGAATCTGAAGGGCGGCGACGTCTCCGGCCGACAGGGCGGCCTCCAGACGCCTGGCGAAGGCGGCGATATCGTCCAGCCGGGGCGGCGTGATCAGGTAGAGGCGGCAGTGGAGAGCGGACATGTCGTCCTTTTCGCCTCCCCCGGCCGGACGCCCAAGGCCGCCGGGTCCGGAATGTATTGGGCGGCGGGTCGGGCGGTGGTAAGGCCCCGCCCGATGTTCCTGCTTTCCGATGACCTTGCGTCCCTCCGCCGAGAGCTTGACGCCGCCGATAGCGCCACGGCGGTCCTCCAGGCTCGCTGCGAGGCCCTCGGCCTGCCCGGCGGGCCGCTGGTGCGCGCCCGGGTCGAGCCCTGCGACGGGGTGGCGGATGCGGCGGTGAGCGGCGGGCTGAGGGCGGCGCCGGAAGAGGTCCTGGCCTGCCGCAAGGTCCGCCTGGTGTGGGGCGACCACACCCTGTCCCGGGCGGTGAACTGGTACCGGCCCGCACGGCTGACGGCGGACATGCGCCGGCGGCTGGCGGAAACGGACGAGCCCTTCGGGGTGGTCGCCCGCCCCCTCGGCTACCGCAGGGTCCGACGCGAGACCCGTCTGGTCGAGGAGGCCGGACGTCCGCCCTACCTGCATTGCCGGGCCACCCTGGAGACCCCGGACGGAGAACCCTTGGCCCTGGTGGAGGAGATCTACCCGGGGGAGTGAGGCGGACGCCTTCGGGTCAGGCCGAGGGGATCAGGCGGCTTCGGGAAGGGCGCCGGCGAGGCCCTGAGGGTCGGCGACGGGCGCCGGCTTGCGGACCGGCGGGAGCCGCGGCGCCAGGTCCAGTTCCTCGGGCGTCAGAAGGAAGCCGGCGCGGCGGGCCGCAGCGCCGATCTCGACCCGCGACCCGAGGAGGGAGATGGCCGGAGCGGCCAGAAGGGGCAGGACGATGGGCAGGAACACAAGGGTCAGGTCCGGACGCGCCGCCAGGGCCGCCGCGAATACGACGCCGGCCCGGACCTCCCAGGCGTGGGCGGCGAAGGCCTCGGACCAGCGCATGCGGCCAGCCTCCCGCTGCTGCGGTCGCCATCCGGCGTCCCGGCCAGAGAAGATCTCGATCAGCATCCGGGTGTGGCTGACCATCATGATGGGCGCCATCACCATCGACATGAAGACTTCCAGGGCCACGCCCGGCAGGATGAATCCGGCGCCGCCGAAGGCCTCCCGGTCGCGGCGGCGCAGGAGCACGAGCAGGCTCCCGAACAGCTTCGGCCCGAACAACAGGAACCAGGACAGGCCAGCCATCCACATGACCACCAGCCCGTCCTGGCGGGGCTCCACAATCGTCCTCCACCCGTGAAGGGTGTAGACCTCAAGAAGGCGCGGTTCGGTGTGGAACTGGATCACAAGGCCGGTCAACAGGGCCAGGAACCAGAGCGGCGAGGCGAGGTAGGCCATGACGCCGATCAGCATCTGGAGCCGGCTCATGGGATGCAGACCGTTCGCCGTCAGCAGGCGCAGGTGCTGCATGTTGCCCTGGCACCAGCGCCGGTCGCGGGCCAGGAAGGCCTGCAGGCCGGGCGGCGCTTCTTCATAACTGCCGGGCAGGGCGCCGGTCATGTGCACGGCCCAGCCCTGGCGGCGCAGATAGGCGGCCTCGACGGAGTCATGGCTCATGACATGACCGCCGAAGGGCTTGCGGCCGGGCAGGACGGGCAGCCCGCAGGACTCGGCGAAGGCCCGCACCCGGACGATGGCGTTATGCCCGAAATAGGCGGACTCGGGGCCGGACCACCAGGCCATGCCGGTGGCCGCCACCCGGCCGTAGAGGCGCACGCCGAACTGCTGGACGCGCTGGTAGAGGGTCTCGGCGTTCAGGATGGCGGGGGTGGTCTGGATCAGACCCGCCTGCGGCCGCCGGTCCATGGCGTCCACAAGGTGCAGGAGGGTTTCCCCGGCCATCAGGCTGTCGGCGTCCAGAATGACCATGTAGGGGTAGGCGCCGCCGAACCGGCGGACCCAGTCCGCAATGTTCCCCGCCTTCCGCTCGGTGTTCGCATCCCGGCGCCGGTAGTAGGCCCGGCAGCCTGCGCCAAGGCGGAAGGCCTGGAACGCGGTCCACTCCGCCTCCGCCGCCTCGGCGCAGGTGGAATCGGAGAGAATGAACAGGTCAAAGGCCGCCGAGGCGTCGAGCGCCCGCAAGCTCTCGTCGATCTGAGCAAGCCGGCCGAAGGCGGCCGAGGCGTCCTCGTTGTAGAGGGGCATCAGAAGCGCGGTGCGGACCTTCGACCGCCGCGGACGATCCGGGAAGTCAAAGTGGTCGCGGTCGCCGCGCACCATCTGCAGGACGAGGCCGGCGAAGGCGCTGCAGAACCATCCGGACAAGGGGATGATCAAGGCCGAGAACAGGCAGAGCGCGAGGATTTCAAGGGCGGTGAACCCGTCCTCGGCATAGACCCTGGCGGGGGTCAGGAAGGCGAACAGGGCCAGGGAGAGGGTGGCCAGGAGCATGACGGCCCGGCGCAGGCCCAGGCCTGGCGCGGTCTGGATCGGAGGCGGTGCGCCGCCATCCGCCAGCCCCTGGCGAGGCATGTCCAGCGGGGCTTCATCGGGAAGCCAGGAGCGCACGGGGCGGGGGCCGGACCATCCGGCGTCTGCCGACGCGCCGAACTCCCTGCTGCGAAGACCGTCCATCGCCCGCTGCCGCTCCTTCGCCCTGCCGACAAGGGCAGAGGATCACAAACGCGTTATGCTGCAGCGCCGCATATGCAATAACGGAAACGTGAACGCAAGCCTGTACGCTCTCAGGGCGACGGGATTCCCCAGGCGCCCTCTTTTTCGGCGCCGTGCTCCTGGGCCTCTGCCTCGGCCCGGGCCATGATCAGCAGTCGCCGCTCCAGCACATAGGCCGCCACGCCGGTCCAGCCCACCAGGACGATGGCGAAGGCCCGCTCCCACCATCCGACGTTATCGTCATTCACAAGGCCCTTGAAAATCAGGTGCTTGGTCAGGACGGTCAGGATCGCCATGACCACGAACACCCCCAGCAGGAAGATGCGGAGCCGCTCCATGCCCTCAAGGCGGCGCAGGGCCCACACCATGGCGAGGGGTGCAATCTGGATGCCGAGGCCGAGATTGATCGCCAGATGCCGGGGGTCCGGCCAGGGGTAGATGCTGGAAAGCACCAGGCCGACCCCCGCCAGGCCAAAGCACAGGGCGATGATCGCCGCGGAAAACCGGGCGCCGCCCAGGGCGATGACCGCCAGGGCGAAGCCGATCCCGGCAAGGCCAGCGCCCGCCCCTGACACCAGAACGCCGACGTTGAAGATGGCCGGGTGCGGGGCCGCCGCGCCGCCCAGCTCGCTGATGTACTGGGTGGCGTGATCAAAGCCGGGCCAGGTCAGGGCGGCGACGCCCACGCTGACATAGGCCAGAATGGGCGCGGCGATCCCGATCCGAAGCAGGAACCGGCGGCGGCGGACGCGGTTCATGACTCCCTCCTCATGGGTTTCAGTCCCCAGAGCGGCCGAAGAAAGCCGATCCTGCGCACGATTTCGTAGACGGCGAGGCTTCCGCCAAGGGTGAAGAGGACAAGAATCGTCGCTTCGGCGCCGACGGGCAGGCCCCAGGGCTTCAGCACATGGGCGGCGATGACCAGCAGGGTCTGGTGGGCCAGGTAGCAGGGAAAGACCGCGTCGGTCAGGTACCTCAGGACCGGGCCATCCGCGCCGCGCAGGAGCTTGCTGCCGAATCCGAGGACGGCGCAGATGGTCGCCCACTGGTAGACCGCGAACACCAGGTTGGCCGGGGCGGAGGGCGCATGATGGATCGGCTGCGACAGGAGGATGAGGGCTGGGAGGCTGGCGGCGGCGATGGCGAGGGCGGTCCAGCGCATCCGCTCGAACCGGACCCAGACGTCGTCTCGCAGGGCCAGCAGGAACCCGGTGAGGAAAACCCCCAGCGACATGGCGTGGTTGTAGGGATCGTCGGTGATGTGATTGGTCAGGCCCGCCCAGGGAAAGACCAGAAGCCGCAGAAGCGCCAGATAGATCATCGGCACGATCAGCAGCCGGCCGCCCTCCAGAAGCCGCGCCAGCACGGACTCCAGCCAGGCGAAGAGGCGCGGGGAGCAGGCCAGGGCGAGGGTCGCGAGGCTGTAGACCGTGATGTAGAGGACGAACCAGACGTGGTTGAGAGGAACCCCGTTGCTCAGTCCTGACAGGCTGAACTCGGACAACCACCAGGCGCCCAGTCCGCCCGAATAGCTCCCCTTCTCGATCGCCTCGATCCAGGACTGGGGCGGCACCAGGACAAGGATTCCGAACAGCAGGGGCGGGATCAGCCGGCCGAACCTCTGGCGGAAGGACTCCGCCGGCGGCGTCTTGCGGACCAGGAACCTCAGGGCGACGCCCGAGACCATGAACAGAAGCGTCAGACGCCAGGGATTGGTGACCAGGGCCGCCAGGCCGAGGGCCTCGACGGTGTGGGTGCTGCGCACATGCCAGTCCCAGGGCGCATAGACGAGGCCGACGTGGTAGAGGATGAGCACGCCGAAGGCGCCGACGCGGATCCAGTCGACGTCGGCCCGGCGCGGGTAGGCGGATGTGGTCACCGGCGGGCCCGAAGCCTCAACCGTTCAGATGGACTCCCCTGAAAGCACAACTGAGGCTCTCCCTCTCAGCGAAAGGCGCATCCGGAGCCCGGGACCAGCGTCATCCCGGGCCGGCTGCTCTATGCGACGGGAAGGCCCGGTCTGTCCATCCGGCCCGCCGCGCTTGCCAGTCGTCTCTTCCCGGATCAGGCTTGCCTCCCGATCCGCTCACGGCCGCAGGGAGGCCCGAATGACCATTCAGCTGAGACAGATCGCCCTTGTCGCGGCGCGCCTTGAGCCCGTGCTCCAGGACCTCGAAGCGGAGTTCGGCCTGGCCCGGGCCCATATCGACCCCGGTGT
>JBJTEN010000051.1:0-8327 GCA_046092925.1 Phenylobacterium sp.
TCGTTATAGGACACCCGCAGGGTCCCGCCGCGCCGGGCGACGCCCTCCGGCGGCTTCAGGAGAAGCTGGGCCTTTCGCACGGGATTGGGCACGTAGACGGCGACGCCGGAAACCCGCCCAATCTCCACCGGCCTGCCCTGCGCCGGCGCAAAGGTCGCCACGACGTCACCATAGACAGACTGGTCGCCCTGCCGCCGGAAGGTGAAGGAAAGGACGGGCCCGCGATCTCCCGAGCCCGGAGTCAGGACGAGGTCCTCGAGGGCGACTTGCGCCTCCGTCTGTCCCTGGCGGACAATCACGGGAATGGACGCGCCGATCAGGGCCTCCAGGGTGACGGCCACCTGGCCCCTCTCCGGCTGATCGATCGCCTCGATATTGCTCTGGGCGTCCAGATCCGGCTGGCGATCGAACTGGAGGTGGGATCGGTATTCCCCATCCGCGAGGCCCGCAGGGCGGCGAACAGAGACGCGAACCGTCTGGGACTGACCGGGCTGAAGGGTCACCTGCCGCGGAGAATAGACCAGCATACTGTCTGCAAAGAGATCGCCCGGCTCCGGCGCGTCGGCCACGACAATGTCGCCAGATTCGCTCATGCGCCGGTTCACTATGCTGATCCGGTAGGTTTCCGGCCGGTCTCCCCGGTTGACGATTTCGACCTGGGCGCTGCGCTGTGTGGGCGAGATGACGATCCGGGTCGGATAGAGCATGAGGTCCGCCAGGGCGGACGCCGGCGCCGCCAAGGCGAGCATCAAGGCCAGGGGGAGCACGAGGGCGTGCAGGAACCTCCTGCGCCCGGGGCCCGAGCACGGGTGAGACCCGGAGAGACCGCGGCGTGTTCTGTCGGGCCGGGCGCATGCTCCGGAAGGGTATCGTCTCGATGTCATCAGTTGCTGACCTGAACCGTGATCGCGTTGTTCATGGAGACAGACGTTCTCCCCTGGCCCGCGTCAACCACCAGGGAGCCGCCGACTTGGATCGTTCCCGTCCCGGCGACGCTGAGCTGGCATCCGGACAGGACGGCCCCGCTGAAGATGGAACCCGCGCCGCAGGTCGCCGTGAGGCTCTCCAGGGCTACCCCCCCGGGGCCGGAACCTCCGACCGAGATCGAGGCCTGGAAGGGGCCGTTGGGAGGCCCGCTGACTGCAAACTGGGCCGGCTGCGGGCTGGCGCCAGGCAGGAGCAGGCCGTGATCGCTCGAGCGTGATCCGTCCGTGCTGACCGAGACCCGGGTGGTGAAGGACGGGGAGGCCGCAAATCGACCGAACTCCAGGTCAGCTTCCTTCACAATAGTGGGAGGCGCCGCGAGGCCTGGCCCGGCGTGAAGGATCAGGCTCAAAGCCAGAAGCGCTATTCCCGAGGCTGGGGCCTTTGGCGACACGGCGGGCGTCCCCTAGTCAAAGGCCAGCAACAGCCGCAGAGAGGCCAAGCCGCCCGGGCCCTGGGCCGTCCCGAGCACCACCAGCTGGACCGCCTGACCATCGATGACGCCGCTAAGCGGGGTCCCGACCAGCCGCGGCCCGCCTCCGGCGGTGACCTGGGCCAGAAGGGCCTGAAGATCTGCTGCAGACGCCGTCTGGGCGGCGAAGGTGAAGACGCCGGTTTCGGGATCAACGTCGGTGGCGGTGAGGCTGACCGGGCCGCCGCCCGGAATCCGGGTGGAGAGAACCCCCGGCGTCGTGCCGAAGAGCAGCTCTGTCGCCCTCTGGATGGTCGCCTCCGCCACCGGGGTGATGTCCGCCATTGCGAAGGCGGTCCCCCTGTCTTCCGCCGCCACCGCCGGGGACGACGTCAGGGCGGCGATGAGCAGCAGGCTGAGGACTGCGACACGCATTCCCGGCCTCCCTTCACCTAAGCAGGTCAGTTGTAGGAGACCACGACCTGGATCGAACCGACCGTCTTGGAGCCATTGGTGGCGTTGGTCGCGATGCTGAGCGTGCCGCCGATCGTCACGGTGTCGGCGCCAGCGGTCAGCTGGCAGCCGGTGAGGGAGGAGGCCGAGCCGACCGCGAGGTTCTGGTCTGCGCCCGAACCGCACTTGCCCTTCATGCCGGAGAGGGTCAGACCGGTCTCCGATCCCTGGGTGATCGTAATCATCGGCGTGTAGGCGTAGGCGCCTTCGCCGGAGACCGCAAAGACCGCGTTCGACGTGGTCTGGGCCCCGACGAAATCGGCCGTTCCGGACTGGGCGTTGCCCGTGGACAGAATGACTGTCGTGGTGCCTGCTGAGGTCGGGATCGCCGCGCGGCCGAAGGCGAGGTCGGAAGTCTTGCTCAAGGTGATGGCGGTGATGATGTCCGCCTTGGCGCTGGCCGAGGCGGTATCCGTATCCTGGGCAAGGGCCTGGCTCCACCCCAGACCCATGGCCAGGACGGCGGAAACGGAAAGAACCCTGATAGCGTTCATGACGTTATCCTTCATCAGATCAGAATCCCGGGCCCAATCCCGGAGTTCTTCGACCCCACTCCCTGAAATTCAACCTCAGCGGGAACAGAGACAACTACGACGGGTAAAGCAAATCGCATGCCAGATTGAATACGCTTTATTTACCATAATCTATGCCAATTCGGCACAGATGCCTCGTCGAGCGCGCGATGCTGGCCCGACAGGCGCTCCCGGGACCGCGAAGGTCGGTTCAAATTGATCAACGGATCATCAAGGTTAATCTATTCTGTCGAACTCGGCGTTTGCTGGGTTTACCGGGGGCTAACCCAGACCGTGGCAGGAAGAGCCGCCGGCGGGATTGCGGACGTCATCCCGCAGGCGCGCCATCGCAGCCGACCGGGACCCGTCTGACGGGCCCTTCCGTTCCGTTTCGGGACATTCTCTGGCGGTGGCGGATTCTGGCGTCGGATCACTTGCAGGCGTACAACCAAAGGGTGAGCGCCCGGGAGGATGCGGCGAGCCTCGGCCGCCGCCGAAGAGTATGCGAGGGCGCCAAGCCGGGTCAGGAGAAGCGGAACGTGAGTCGGGCCCAGAAGAGCGCGCCCCTGAGGATTGACAGTCTCCCGGCCGGAGCAGGACGGATCGGCGTGGTCCTATGGCCAGGCGAAAAGGCGGGGCGACGGGATCTTGAGGCGGACCTGGCTGTCCTGGTCGGCTGGCGCCCCACGGTCCTGGTCTCGCTTCTCGAACCCGCAGAGCTCAAGGCCCTGAAAGGTCTCCGGCCGGAGGTGCGCTTCGAGGCGGAGGCGCTGGAGTGGCGACACCTGCCGCTTCGGGAGCACCGGCCCCCGGACGCCCGGTTTGAAAGGGCCTGGATCTTCGCGGGGGCCGAACTCAGGGACCTGCTGTCCCGCGGCGGGCGCATTCTTCTTCACTGCACCGGCGACGGTGGTCGCGCGGCCTATCTGGCGGCCCGGCTCCTGGTCGAGATGGGCGAGGATCCGGAGACCGCCTGGCGCAAGGTCCGGACGGTCCGGCCCGGGCGTGCGGAGAACCCGAACGAGGCCAGGCCTGTTCTGGCGCCGGAACAGCCGGGCGAGGACCCGGACCGCCGGTCCCGACGACTCGCCTGCCTGGCCGCAGGCGCTGTGGGCGACGCCCTGGGCTCGACGGTGGCGTTCCTGAAGGCGTCCGAGATCCAGCGCCGATACGGGGACGCAGGGGTCCGGGTTCCCGAGTTTGACGCGGCGGGCCGCATCCGCGTGAGCGACGACACCCAGATGGTCCTCTTCGCGGCTCAGGGCCTTATCAGGGCCGGGGAGACTTCCCTGGAGGCCAGGACGGTCGCTCAGCGACTGGCCCTTCTGGACTGGCTTGAAACCCAGGAAGGACGCTTCATCCCGGGCCGGGCCGGCCTGCTGGCTCACCCCTCAATGTGGGTCCGCCGGGGGCCCGGAAGTACCTGCCTTTCGGCGCTGAGGGCCGGCGGCCGGGGAGATCTTGTGCGGCCGATCAACGACTCGCCGGGGTGCGGCGCCGTCACACGCTCGGCCCCGGCGGGCCTCCTTCCTGACGTCACTCCGCAGGCGGCCTTCGAGATTGGAGTCCGGGGGGCGGCCCTGACCCATGGCCATCCTTCCGGTCACCTGCCCGCCGGAGCCCTCGCCGCCCTCGTCGCCCACCTCATGAGCGGGCGAGGGCTCGATGAGTCCTGGGCGGCCGCCAGGTCGCTGCTCGCCCTGGATGCCGGAGCCCGCCAGACCCTGGAACTGACCGACCGGGCGGTCGACCTGGCCGGAAGACCCCGGATTCCGGATGTCGAGGGGATCCGCCGCCTCGGGGCGGGACGGACCGGGCCTGAGGCCCTGGCCATCGCCCTTTTCGCCGCCCTTCGCGGCGAGGATCTCCTGGACACCCTCAGGATCGCCTCGAACCACGACGGAAACTCAGGGTCCACCGCGGCGATCGCCGGCAATATCAGGGGTGCGGAAGAGGGTCTCTTCGGCCTGCCCCTGGCCTGGATCCTGGCCCTGGACGTCATCGACCCCCTGGCCGAAATCGTCAGCCGGTGGCCTGTGGCTTAGGTCATCGCCGGATTCGGGTTTTCCTCCCGGCGGCAAGCCGCTCTAGAATGGTCGGCAGACCTGCTGAAGCGAGGGAGGAAACAAGATGACGGACATTCTCGATCTGGGCGGCCGCGTGGCCCTTGTGACGGGCGCCGGCCAGGGTGTCGGACGCCAGATCGCCCTGCACCTGGGCGGCGCAGCGAACAGCGGCGGCGTGGTGGTGAACGACTACGTCCTGGAGCGCGCCGAGGCGGTGGCCGAGGAAATCCGCGCCGCGGGCGGCAAGGCCCTGGCCCTGCAGTGCGACGTCTCCAACCAGGCCGCCGTGAAGGACATGGTGGCCAGGGCCAGCGCCGACCTGGGCGCCATCGGCGTCCTCGTCAACAACGCCGGCAACGCCGGTGCGACGCCCTCGGCCGACGCCCGCCTGCCCTTCTGGGAGACCGGCCCCGAGGCCTGGCAGACCTTCCTCGGCGTGAACCTCTATGGGGTCATCAACTGCACAGGAGCGGTGATCCCCGGCATGATCCAGCGCCAGGCGCCGGGGCGGATCGTGACGATCATCTCGGACGCCGGCCGCTGGGGCGACGCCAACATGGAAATCTACGCCGCCGGGAAGGCGGGCGCGGCGGGCTTCATGCGCTCTGTCGCCCGCACCCTTGGCCGCTACGGGATCACGGCCAACTCCGTGGCCATAGCCCTGACCGCGACCCCGGCCGTGGAGCGGACCCTGAACGGGGATCCCGAGCGCCTGAAGCGGCAGATGGAGAAATACATCATCCGTCGCCCCGGCCGGCCGGACGACGTGGCCAACATGGTCCTCTTCCTGTCGTCGGACGCATCGAGCTGGATCACCGGACAGGTCTATCCGGTGAACGGCGGCTTCACCTTCGCCCTCTGAGGCCCGGCCGCGGGCCCGTCCTAGCGTCAGCCAAGCAGAGCCAGGACGGCCCGCCAGGGGTCGCCGACGAGGAGCAGGGCGGCGAAGACCAGCTCGAACCCCACAGCCTTCAGGTTCTGGGCGTCCAGGGCGTCATCCAGGAGAATGGAGACGATCCGGCCGACGGCGGCTCCGGCCCAGCAAAAGCCGCTGACTGCGAAGACGATCGGCTCCTGGGTAATCAGCGGCATGAGGGCCAGAGGGACCCAGAGCCCGCCATAGGTCGCCCGGAACTCCGAGCGTCCGGCCGCCGTCAGAGCCTGCAGTCCGACGAAGCGGGCGGCGGCCCGGGGCAGCACCAGCCCCAGGAGGCCCATGACCAGGGTGCCGAGGGCGCCCGCCTGGTTCAGGGCGTCCAAGTTCAGCTGGCCTCCGCCAAGGCGCCCGAGGCGGCGAACACGGTCTGGGACAGGGGCAGGCCGCCCAGGCGGGCGGCGTATCGCTTCGCCGCGAGGGTGACCATGCTGTACAGGCTTGAGCGGAAGGCCCGCTGGTCACAGATCCTGGCGATATAGTCCGTCTGGTAGGCCCGGCAGGCTTCCCGCAGCTCCGTCGACTCGATCAGCATGTCGAGGCGGCGGAAGACGTCCTCAGGGTCCGAAGCCCGGATATCCTCGGGGACGGCCGTGGCCGCATCGCCCCGGTTCAAGCTGAGCAGGATGGCCCCGGCGCGGGCCGCCAGACGGGCGCTTCTGCCACCGCCGCCCCGGAAGGGATTGGCGTAAATGTCCACAGCGCCCATCAGGCGCTCAATCTGTCCGGTATCCGGAAAATGCAGGAACTGGTCGCCGAGAACCTGTCGGCAGGCGTTCGACAGCGATACCGGCAGGTCGCCGACCACCATCCAGATACAGTGCGGCCGGTCGCGGACGGCCAGCTCGACGCCCGTGATGTAGGCTTCGTCAAGCTCGGCGCCGAGATGGTCGCCCACCGTGGCGATGATGATGGCGTCGTCCGCCGCGCCGATCTCGGCCCGGGTGACGGGCGCGGGCGGAGGCGCCTCCTTCCAGGGACCCGAGAGGGCCTGGACGTAGTTCCTCGCAAAAGCCTCCGGCGCGGCCTGCCTGCGCCAGAGCTGTTCGACATAGGCCGCTGAGTGGCCGGACCAGTAGACGTCGGCGTACTGGACCGGCGCGATGTCCGCAGCGGTGTGCATGAGGGTCGGGCCCAGCCGGCTCACCACGCTGATGACGGGAGACAGGGCGGGCTCCGAGACCACGTGGAAGGTGCAGGGCCCCCTGCCAAGGATGTCGGCGAGAAACCCGTCATTCTCCAGGGTGGAAACGAGGGAAATCCCGCGCGCCCTCGGAAGGCCCCCCAGCCGCTCGCGGATGTATCCCGCCATGTCCGGCGTCATGACGCCGGAGTGGACGATCTCCAGACGATCGACCTTCGGATCCATGGCCAGGGTGGCGGCATAGTCGATGGCGGTCTCGGTGGGGGAGTGTCCGGGACCCTCAAGGTCGCCGACCAGCAGCACGTGCGCCCGACGAAGCCGCGAGAAGGGCAGGGTCCGGCGGCCCAGGACCAGACTGTCGGCGACGCCGGCGAGGATGGGCCGCGCCACCGCGCCAATGCGTCCGCGCAGGGACTCAGGCGGCGCGGGCCCCCGCAGGGCGGCGAGGCGCGCGAGGTCGCCCGCGACCCGGAGCTTGACCGCTTCGCTCGGCCCTTCGCCTTCCAGGAAGGCCTCCATGCGCGAGTGGAAGGTCTCGTCCGTCATCCCCTCCAGGACCGCCGGATCAAGGATTCCGGTCCAGGTCTCGGCGATCTCTTCAAGCTCTGGAAGACAGCTGGTCTGGGCGCCGTCGGCGAGGAAGTCCTTGAAGGTCACGGGCATCTCCGGTGCGTCGGGGGTGTCTGCGCCGTCGCCTCCCTCCGGGCGTCGGCGGCAACCCGGGCGCGGTTGGCGGGAGAGGCAGGGTCTGGGTCCGCCGGCGGCATGGAGATCAGGTCCCGGGTCAGGAGACCTCATCCCTCGCGAGTTATGGTTAATATCCGATTACCGGCGCAACTGCAGGTCTCGGGCCCGGAGACGCCCGCGTGGGTCTACTCCGGCGGCCGGGGCGGGACCTTGCGGTACCAGACCAGCTGCTCGGAGGTGGCCAGCAGCTTGCCGTCCCGCCGCCAGTAGCTGGAGCGCTCGTCAGAGGCGCCGCCGCCGCCGACCCGGCCCTCGTACTCCACGAGGATAAAGTCGTTGCCGACGTCGGCCACCTCTTCATCGGTGGCGTGCAGGTAGACCGTCAGGGACAGGGTGGTGGTCGAGACCCCCATGCCGAAGGCGTACATGGCCCGGGGCGGCGAATTGTCGGTGATCATGCCCAGCAGGGCCTTGTCCATGGGCTCCCGGCGCGACCGCACCCAGGCCAGGGACCGCGACCCCGCCGAGGGCTTGGGCGGGAAGCCGTCCAGGCTGCGGCGCTCCAGCACGGTGGAGCCGAAGTGCTGGCGGGCATTGGGGATTTCCGGGGCCGGCAGGCTGTCCGGGTCGGGCGCCTCGGGCATGGAGGCGAAGGCGAAGGGCGGGGTGTCGGGGCGCTTCGCCGTGGTGACGATGGCGTGGACGCCCACCTCCTCCGAGCCCGGGGGGCGCAGCTCCACCTCCCAGACCCCCACGGAGCCGCCCTGGCGGATCCGCCGGGTGCGCACGTCAAGATCGCCGGCCGGCAGGGCGGCGGCGTAGGTCAGGGTCAGGGACAGGACCTCGCCCACACGCTCGGGTTCGGACTGGACGATGCGGGTGGCGAGGCCGATGGCGTAGCCGCCCCACAGGCCGCCGGAAGGGTTTCGCCACTCCTCGCCGGCGGGGACGCGCCAGCGGCCGGGGCCAAGGCGCTCGAGGATCATCTGGTGGGTCGGGGCGTCTGTCGTCGTCATGGGCCGGACCCCTACACCGGGCCGGGCGGGAATTGGAAGGGCGGGCAGGCGTGCTACTC
>JBJTEN010000052.1:0-11187 GCA_046092925.1 Phenylobacterium sp.
TGGGCGCCGCCTGCTGGACGCCGTCCTGGAGCGCCTGCTGGCGCGCTGAAAAGGGCGCCTTGCATTGGCCGCATAATGCCGCGAAGGCTGGTCCATGAGCCGCCGTCCGCCCCCGCCGCCCCTGTCCGACGCCCCCCTGGCGCACGGCCTCTATCTGGTGGCCACGCCCATCGGAAACCTGCGCGACGTCACCCTCCGGGCCCTCGACATCCTTTCGGCGGCGGACCTCATCCTGGCCGAAGACACGCGGGTGACGGGAAAGCTTCTGGCGGCCTACGGCATCTCAAGGCCCATGGCCCGCTATGACGACCACGCCGGCGGACGCACCGCGCCACGGGCTCTGACCCTTCTGGAACAGGGCGGGCGGGTGGCCCTGGCGTCCGATGCGGGCACGCCCCTGGTCTCCGATCCGGGCTTTCCCCTGGCGCGGGAGGCGATAGCCCGGGGGATTCCGGTCTTCGCCGCCCCGGGTCCCTCGGCGGCCCTTGCGGCCCTGAGCGTCGCCGGCCTGCCCGCCGACCGGTTCCTGTTCGCCGGCTTCCTGTCGCCGAAGTCCGCGGCGCGCCGGCGCGAGCTGGCCGAGCTGGCGGGGATCCGCGCCACCCTGATCCTGTTCGAAGGGGGCAGCCGGCTACAGGCCAGCCTGGTCGACATGGCGGATGTGCTGGGGCCCCGGCTCGCCGCCGTGGCGCGCGAGCTGACCAAGCTGCACGAGACCGTGGTGCGCGGCCCCCTCGACCAGCTGGCCGCCGACCCGGCCCTGGACCATCCCCTGGGCGAGGTGGTGATCGTGATCGCCCCCGGCCGCGAGGAGGCCGCCACGGCGGACGACGCCGACGCCGCCCTGGCGGAGGCTCTGACGCGGCTGTCCCCCGGCGAGGCGGCCTCGGAGGTCGCCCGGGCCCTGGGCCTGCCGCGCCGCGAGCTTTACCGCCGGGCCCTCGACCTGAAGGGCGGCGGATGAGGGCGGCGGCGCGGCCCTGGCGACGGAAGCTCGGCGCACAGTCCCGGTCCGGCGGGCGCCGCGCCGAGTGGATCGCCCTGATCTGGCTGATGCTGAAGGGCTGGCGCATACTGGGCTTCCGCCTGAAGACCCCCCAGGCCGAGATCGACATCCTGGCCCTGCGCGGGCGCGTCCTGGCGGTGGTGGAGGTCAAGTCCCGGGCCAGCCTGGAAGCGGCGCTCGAGGCTGTGAGCGCCGATCAGAGGGAGAGGCTGAGGCGGGCGGGCCAGTCCCTGGCGGCCCGGCGGGCGGACCTGTCGGGCAAGGCCGTCCGCCTGGACCTGGTGGCCCTGGCCCCCGGCCGGCGCCCCCGCCATCTGGCCGACGCCTGGCCGGAGGCTTGACGGGTCGGACTTTGACGCCGCCTCGGCGCCCCGTGCTAGAAGGTCCTCTCAGAGGGAGCCCGCCATGAAGCTGAACATCGCCGTCCAGATGGACCCGCTGGAGCACATCCGCATCCAGGGGGACTCCACCTTCGCCATGATGCTGGAGGCCCAGGCCCGGGGCCACGACCTCTTCGTCTACACGCCGGACCGCCTGGCCCTGGAAAACGGGCGCCTCCTGGCCCGCGGCCGCCCGGTGCGGGTGAAGGATGTCCAGGACGAGCACGCCGCCTTCGGCCCCTGGGAGCAGCGCGCCCTGGCCGACGCCGACGTGGTGCTGCTGCGCCAGGATCCGCCCTTCGACATGGCCTACATCACCACCACCCACTTCCTGGACGCCATCCACCCGAAGACCCTGGTGGTGAACAACCCGACCGAGGTGCGCAACGCGCCGGAAAAGCTCTACGTCACCACCTTCGAGGGGGTGCAGCCGCCGACCCTGGTGACCTCGGACGTGGAGGCCCTCTACGACTTCCGCGCCCGGCACGGGGACATCGTGCTCAAGCCGCTCTATGGCGGCGGCGGCTCGGGCGTGGCCCGGCTGCTGGCGGATGACCCCAACCTCGACGCCCTCCTGGACCTGCACCGGATGATCGGCCGCGAACCGGTGATCGCCCAGAAGTTCATCCCGGCGGTGACCAAGGGCGACAAGCGCATCCTGCTGGTGGACGGCGAGCCGGTCGGCGCCATCAACCGGGTGCCGGCGCCCGGGCAGATCCGCTCCAACCTGGCCGTGGGCGGCCGGGCCGACGCCGTGGAGCTGACGGCCCGCGACCGGGAGCTCTGCGCCATCATCGGCCCGCAGCTGAGGGCCCGGGGCCTGCTCTTCGTGGGGGTCGACGTGATCGGCGACTACCTGACCGAGATCAACGTCACCTCCCCCACCGGCGCCCGGGCCCTGAAGCGCCTGTCGGGGATCGACGCCGTCGCCGCCCTCTGGGACGTGATCGAGGCGAAGCGCGCGGGGGGCTGAGGGGATCCCCCCCGGGTTCCTTTTTTGTTCTTGCCCGGCGGCGGGCGGCGTGATCTTGTGAAGACGGGGACCGGGGCGCAGCGCAAGGAGCGCGCATGGCCGCCCGCGTCACCACCCTGGCCTTCCTGGGCGTCGAGGCCCGGCCCGTCGAGGTCGAGGTCCAGCTGACCGCCGGCGAGCAGAAGTTCGTCCTGGTGGGTCTGGGCGACAAGGCCGTGGCCGAGAGCCGCGAGCGCGTGCGCGCCGCCTTCGCCGGCCTGGGCCTTGCCATGCCGGGCCGGCGGATCATCTGCAACCTCGCCCCCGCCGACCTGCCCAAGGAGGGCAGCCACTACGACCTGCCCATCGCCCTGGCCGTGATGGCGGCCATGGGGGTGATCCCGCCCGACGCCCTCGAGGGCTGGGCGGCCATGGGCGAGTTGTCCCTCGATGGGCGCATCACCGCCTCGGCGGGCGCCCTGCCGGCGGCGGTGGCGGCGGGCGCCCTGGGCCTGGGCCTGATCTGCCCCGAGGCCAGCGGGCCCGAGGCGGCCTGGGCGGGCGCCACGCCCATCCTCGCGCCGGCCAGCCGGGTGGCCCTGGTCAACCACTTCCGCGGAACCCAGGCCCTCTCGCCGCCCGCGCCCGGCGCCCTCACCGAAGGCGCTCCCGCCCCCGACCTGCGCGAGGTGCGCGGCCAGGAGACCGCCCGCCGGGCCCTGGAGATCGCCGCCGCCGGGGGGCACAACCTCCTGCTGACCGGTCCGCCCGGGGCGGGCAAGTCCATGATGGCGGCGCGCCTGCCGGGCCTCCTTCCGCCCCTCTCCGCCGCCGAGCTGCTGGAGACCTCCATGGTCCATTCGGTGGCCGGCCTGATCGCCCGGGGGGAGCTGACCCGCGCTCGTCCCTTCCGCGCCCCGCACCACTCGGCGACCATGGCGGCCCTGACCGGCGGCGGGGCGCGAATCCGACCCGGCGAGGCCTCCCTGGCGCACAACGGCGTCCTCTTCCTGGACGAGCTGCCGGAGTTCAGCGCCCAGTCCCTGGATTCCCTGCGCCAGCCCCTGGAGACCGGCGAGATCACCGTCGCCCGGGCGGCGGGGCACGTGCGCTATCCGGCGCGGTTCCAGCTGGTGGCGGCCCAGAACCCCTGCAAGTGCGGCAAGGGGGGCGATGGCCGGGGCGCCTGCGGTCGGGCGCCGCGCTGCCAGGTCGACTACCGGGCGCGGGTATCGGGGCCCTTCCTCGATCGCATCGACCTGCAGGTGGAGGTTCCCGCCGTCCGCGCCGCCGATCTCGCCCTGCCCGCCGCCTCGGAAGGCTCGGCCGAGGTCGCCGCCCGGGTGGCGGCCGCGCGCCAGGTTCAGGTCCGCCGGGCGGCCGAGGCCGGACGGCCCGAGACAGAGGCCGCCAACGCCCGGGCCTCGGGCGACTGGCTGCAGGCCATAGCCGACCCCGAGCCCGACGCCCGGGCTCTCTTGACCCGCGCCGCCGACGCTGCCGGCCTGACCGCCCGGGGCTGGAGCCGGGTCCTGCGGCTGGCCCGCACCCTGGCGGACCTGGAGGCGGAGCCCGGCGCGTCTTCCCCGCCCGTCGGCCGCCGTCATGTCGCCGAGGCCCTGGCCTATCGGGGGGTCGGCGGAGGCGTCTGAGGCGCCCAATGTGTTGACGGGAAGTTCACCCCGCCCCTTGACGGTCCATTAAGCGAAGGGCGGCATGCTTGGGTCATGGTCCACGTTGCCAGACGTCTGTCCGACTCTCCCCCCTCCCCAGTCCGGGACCCGGGCCTGGGCGAGGAAGCGCCCGCACCGGTCACCATCGAGCAGCTGGCCAGCCTGAGCCACGAGTTCCGGACGCCGCTCAACGGCGTCATCGGCCTGGCGCGCCTACTGGAGGCGACCTCTCTTTCCGGGGAGCAGCGCAGCTATGTGGACGCACTGAGGGAGTCCGTCGAGCATCTCCTGGGCCTGGTGAACCCGCTACTCGACTTCGCCCGGCTTGGCGCCTCAAGCGTTGAAGTCGTCAACGAGGAGGTCTCACTGGAAGACCTCCTGCGGGGCGTGTGCGAACTGACGGCCCCGCGCGCGACGGAAAAGGGGCTTGAAATCGGCTGGTGGACGGCGCCCGGCCTCGGCAGGATCCGGGCCGATGAGAGCCGGCTGCGGCAAGTGCTGCTCAACTACATCGGAAACGCGATCAAGTTCACCCGGTCGGGAGGGGTCCTTGTGTCTGCGGCGCCTGTCGGGCCGGGGCGGATACGACTGAGCGTGCGCGATACGGGCCCCGGCGTCGCCGAAGACCAGCGCGAGCGGATCTTCGAGCCCTTCGTGCAGACCGACCCCAGGGTCGATGGGGTGAGCCTGGGGGGGGCAGGCCTCGGCCTGGCCATCGTCCGGTCACTGGCCAATGCGATGAAGGGGGCGGCGGGGGTGGACTCCGCCCCGGACGGCGGCGCCGACTTCTGGCTGGAATTCCCTGCAGCCAGAGCAGGCGGCGCGCCGGGCAGGAACCTGTCCCGCCGCAGGGTCGGAGTCATCAGTCCCTGTCTCGTGGTCCGGGAGGCCGCAACCCGGCAGGTCCTGGCGCGGGGGGGCGAGGCGGCCGAAGCCGCCGGAATGGAGGCGGCGCCGGCGGACGCAGAGGTGCTGCTGGTCGATCACGTCCTGGCGCCTCAGGCTCCGCCGGATGACCGGCCGGCCATCATCCTTCTGTCGCCGGAGGACCGTGCCCAGATCGAGGTCTACAGACAGCGCGGATTCGCCGGTTATCTCATCAAGCCGCTGCGCCCCGGCTCCCTGGCCGAACGTGTCCTGGCCGCGGCCGGAGCCGGCAAGCGGAAGGAGTCCCTCGATGACCGGATCGCCCCTGCGGTCGCCCCCGGCATCCGGGTCCTGCTGGTCGAAGACCACGCCATCAACGCCCTCCTGGCGACGGCCATGCTGACCCGCGAGGGCTGCTCGGTCGATCACGCCGGCAGCGGACCCGAGGCCCTGGCGGCCGTCGCGGTCGGCGCCTATGACCTGATCCTGATGGACATGCGCATGCCCGGCATGACCGGACTGGAGACCGCACAGGAAATGCACGCCCTGGGCCTCTCGACACCCATAGTCGCCCTCACCGCCAACGCCTTCGAGGACGACCGGCAGGCATGCCTCGCCGCCGGCATGGACGAATTCCTGGTCAAGCCCCTCTCCGGAGACGCCCTGAGGCGAATCCTCACCCGCGTCGCCCGCGGCTGGAGCCACGCCCCGGGCCGGCGGCAACTGGCCTGACGGACGGCCTGCCGGGGCGGCCGGGACCGCTGGACGCCGGCGCCGGCGCGCGCCAATCTGGTCTCGCCGCGCACCAGGCGGTCATGCGGGCGGTTCCATGAGCGAGAATGCGGCGCCGGAGAGCAGGGAGGAGCGGCTCTCGACCCTTCAGGCCCTCGCGGTCTTCCTGGAGCGGCGGTCCCTGGTGATGCTGGCCCTGGGCTTCGCCTCAGGTCTCCCCAACCTCCTGATATTCGACACGCTCTCGGCATGGCTGCGCGACGCCGGCCTGTCCCTGGAAGTGATCGGGGTCTTCAGCCTCGCCACCCTGGCCTATTCGGTGAAGTTTCTCTGGGCGCCCCTGGTGGACCGGGTGACCCTGCCCGGCCTGACCCGGCGCCTGGGAAGACGGCGCTCCTGGATGCTGGTCTGCCAGGGCCTGATCATGGCCGGCCTCCTGGCGATCTCGGGAGTGGACCCGGCGCAGAGCCTCTGGGCGATGGCGGGCCTCGCCGTCCTGGTGGGGTTTGTCTCGGCGACCCAGGACATCGTCATTGACGCCTGGCGGATCGAGGCTGCGGGCCCGGAGCGGGCCGGCGCCCTGGCGGCCGCCTATCAGTGGGGCTACCGGATCGCGATCATCCTGGCCGGGATCCTGCCCCTTGTCCTGAGCGACAGCCTGGGCTGGGGCGGCTCCTACGCCCTGATGGCGGCGCTGATGCTCTGCGGTGTCGCGGGGGTGCTGGCGGCGCCGCGGGACGCAGCCAGGGAGGCGGCCGCCGGGGAGGGCGCCGACACGCCGGCGACGGACGGAGCGGACGAGATTCTTCCCCGCACCGGCCGGGACGCCCTGGAGTGGACGGGGCGCGGGGCGCTCCTCGCGCTCGCGGTGGTGCTCCTGGGCTCCGGCCTGTCCGGAGACCCGATCCTGATCACGGCGCCGCTGTCCCTCACCGGCTTCGAGGGGGCTGTCTTCGCCGTCACCGGACTCTGGGAAGCCAAGCCTGCCGGCGCCATCGCCCAGGTCCTCGCCGCCCTGGGCGGGCTGGCTCTCCTGGCGGGCTCGGTGATCCCCCTGCCGGGCCGACCGAGCCGGCCGGGCCGGATTCTTTTCCGGGCCCTGGGCGAGCCCCTGGCGGACTTCATGCGGAGACACCAGGGGACGGCCGGCCTGATCCTCGCCCTGATCTGCGTCTATCGGCTGCCCGACTTCGTCCTGAACATCATGAACCCCTTCTATCTGGACCTTGGCTTCTCCAAGCTGGAGATCGCCGAGGTGCGAAAGGTTCTGGGGGTGGTGATGTCCCTGGCCGGCGTGGCTCTCGGCGGCCTGGCGGTGGCGCGGCTGGGTCTGATCCGGTCCCTTGTGATCGGGGCCTTTGCAGGGCCGATCTCGAACCTCGCCTTCGCCTGGCTGACCCTGCAGGGCGCCCAGGTCTGGGCCCTGGCGGCGGCGATCAGCCTCGACAACCTGGCGTCGGGGTTCGCCGGGACCTGCCTGATCGCCTACATGTCCAGCCTGACGAGCCGCGGATTCACCGCCGCCCAGTACGCGCTGTTCTCGGCGCTCTACGCCCTGCTCGGCAAGCTTGTCGCGTCCCAGTCGGGCCGGTTCGTGGAGGCGGCGGCGCGAATGTCGGACGCCGGCGGCCCCACCGCCGCCCTCGGCGCCCTTCTGGGTCCGATTCCGGCCGGCGGCCTCGCCGAGGCCGCTCTGAAGTCGGGCGTCAGCGCGACCGGCCTCGGTGCCGGATACCTCGCCTTCGTTCTTTACTCGGCGGTCCTCGGAGGGCTCGGAGTGGCCCTCGCCCTCGCCGTAGCCGCCCGGGAAGGGCGGGCCGGCCGGGCGGGACACCGGGCCGATCCGGACTGAGGTCAGCTTCCGGCGTGCTTCGCACGCTCGATGGCCTGGCGGATCAGCTCGCCCGTCTCCTCCGGGTCGGCCCAGCGTCCGACCTCGGACACCTTGCCCTTCTCCAGATCCTTGTAGTGGGTGAAGAAGTGGGCGATCTGCTCCGTCAGGATTCCCGGGAGGGCGCGCCAGGAATCGATGCCGGCGTAATAGGGATGGAGCTTGTCGACCGGGACGGCCAGGACCTTCTCGTCGTCCCCCGCCTCGTCGACCATGATCAGGCAGCCGATCGGCCGGCAGCGGATGATGGCCCCGGTCGCCACAGGAGTCGGCCCCACCACCAGGATGTCGATCGGATCCCCGTCGCCGGAGAGGGTGTGGGGGATGAAGCCGTAGTTCCCGGGATAGAACATGGCCGTATGCAGGAAGCGATCGACGAACATGGCGCCGGACGCCTTGTCGAGCTCATACTTCACGGGAGCGCCGCCCTGGGGGATTTCGATCAGGGCGTTGACGTCGTAGGGCGGGTTCACTCCGACGGGAATCCGGGAAATGTCCATGTCGGCGGCTCCTGGAGGGGAAGGTCGGTGGGGCCGCTGCTATGGCCCAAAGCGGCGGCCGGCGGAAGGGGCTGACAGCCGCCCGGATTCCGTCTATAAGACGGTTCACATCGTTTGTGGCGTTGGATGACGTCTGCGAGCGGCGGGCTGCGGCCCGGCCGCTTTTTTGTTGGTTCGAAGGCGCGCCGGAAACGGCGCGAAGAGGCGGAATGCGCAGCAGGACGGCGGAAGACGCCCGACTTCTGGATCTGCTCGACCCCGTGGCGGAGGCGGCGGGATACGAGATCGTGCGCCTGCGGCTGATGGGCGGAGACCATGCGCGACGCCTTCAGGTGATGGCCGAGACGCCCGCCGGCGAGATGACCATCGAGGATTGCGCCCGCCTGTCCCGGGCCCTGTCCGAGGTGCTGGACGCCGCCGATCCCCTGTCCGGGGACTATACCCTGGAGGTCTCCACGCCGGGCGTCGATCGCCCGCTGACGAGACTCAAGGATTTCGAGACCTTCGAGGGCTTCGAGGCCCGGATCGAACTGGACCGCATGGCCGAGGGCCGCAAGCGCTTCCGGGGCGAGCTGGCCGGAGTCGAGGGCGACCAGGTCGCCGTGAACCTCGAAGGCGAAGCCGAGACCGCGCTGATCCCCTTCCAGTGGATCACCGAGGCGAAACTCATCCTGACAGACCGGCTGATGGAGCGGGGCGCGCAGGAACGCGCCCGGCGGATGGCCGACGGTCAACCCCCTGATTCCCATGAGGAGAACGCCCCATGAGCCCCACCGGCATCGCCGCCAACCGCCTGGAACTGCTTCAGATCGCCGAAGCCGTCGCCCGGGAGAAATCGATCGACCGGGAAGTGGTCATCTCGGCCATCGAGGAAGCGATCCAGAAGGGCGCCCGCGCCCGCTACGGCGCCGAGCATGACATCCGGGTGCGGATCGACCCCAAGTCGGGCGAGACGACGCTGAAGCGCGTGATCCGGGTCATCCCGGACGACGAGACCTTCACCGATGAAGACGGCCTGCCGGTCGAGCCCATCGGCGTCCGACGGCTGTCCGAAGCGCTGCGCGACGATCCGGAGGCCTTCGTCGGCAAGACCTATGAGGAAATCCTGCCGCCCTTCGAATTCGGACGGGTGCAGACCCAGATGGCCCGCCAGGTGGTCACGGGGAAGGTCCGGGAGGCCGAGCGCGAGCGCCAGTATGAGGAGTTCAAGGACCGGGTCGGCGAGGTCATCAACGGGGTGGTCAAGCGGGTGGAATATGGCAACACCGTCGTCGACCTCGGCCGGGGCGAAGGGATCATGCGCCGCGACCAGTCCATCCCGCGCGAGAACTTCAACATCGGCGACCGCATCCGGTGCTACATCTATGACGTCCGCCGTGAGACCAAGGGGCCCCAGATCCTGCTGAGCCGGGCGCATGGCGGCTTCATGGCCAAGCTGTTCGCGCAGGAAGTCCCGGAGGTCTATGACGGCGTCATCGAGATCCGCGCCGTCGCCCGCGACCCGGGCAGCCGGGCCAAGATGGCCGTGGTCTCCAACGACAGCTCCATCGACCCCGTGGGCGCCTGCGTCGGCATGCGCGGCAGCCGGGTCCAGGCCGTGGTGGCCGAACTCCAGGGCGAGAAGATCGACATCATCCAGTGGAGTCCGGACGAGGCCACCTTCATCGTCAACGCCCTGGCGCCCGCCGAGGTGTCGAAGGTGGTGATGGACGAGGAGGATGAGCGCGTCGAGGTGGTGGTTCCGGACGAGCAGCTCTCCCTGGCCATCGGCCGGCGCGGCCAGAACGTGCGCCTCGCCTCCCAGCTGACCGGCTGGCAGATCGACATCATGACCGAGAGCCAGGAAAGCGAGCGCCGCCAGCGCGAGTTCGCCGAGCGCACCGCCCTGTTCCAGGAAGCCCTGGACGTGGACGAGGTCATCGCCCAGCTGCTCGTGACCGAGGGCTTCGCCACGGTCGAGGACGTGGCCTATGTGGACGCTTCGGAAGTGGCGGCGATCGAGGGTTTCGACGAGGAAACCGCCGAAGAGATTCAGGCCCGGGCCCGCGACCATCTGGAACGCGAGGCCGCCGAGCTGGACTGCCGCCGCCGCGAACTCGGGGTCGAGGACGGCCTCCTGGAGATCGAGGGCGTGACCCTGCCCATGGCGGTCGCCCTGGGAGAGGGCGACGTCAAGTCGGTGGAGGATCTCGCCGGCCTGGTGCCCGACGACCTGCGCGGCTGGTACGAGACCCGGAATGGCGAACGGGTGCGGGAGGCCGGGATTCTGGAATCCTTCGGCCTGGACGCCGGCGACGCCGAGGCCCTGATCCTGCGCGCCCGCGTCGCCATGGGCTGGATCGAACCTGCGCCGGAGGAGGTCGAGGAAGAGATTGAAGCCGAGCTGAGCGAAGAAGACATCGTCTTCGGTCAGCCGGGTGCGCGCGAGGCCTGAACCCGGGGTGAACCGTCGCGCGTCCAGCACGCCGCCGCCCGGCTCCGGAGCGCCGCGGACCCACGCAGAGGCCTCACGCCAGAGCCGTGACCTCGTTTCCGGCGAGGTGCGCGCGCGGGAAAGGATGATCCGGTTCGCCGCAGGTCCGGACGGCCGGGTGACGCCGGATCTGGCGGGGCGGCTTCCCGGCCGGGGGCTTTGGGTGGCGGCGGACCGGGTTTCGGTGGAGACCGCCGCCCGGAAGGGGCTTTTCAGTCGCGCGGCGCGGACCGCGCTGAAGGCGGATCCGGGACTGGCGGATCAGGTGGAGCATCTTCTGATGCGACGGCTTCTCGACGGCCTGGGCCTGGCCCGTCGGGCCGGCGAGGTGGTGTTCGGGTTCGAAAAGGTTCAGTCGGCGCTCTCAGGCGGACGCGTCGCCTGGCTGGTGGAGGCTGCGGACGGAGCGCCGGAGGGACGCCGGAAGATCCTCGCCGCAGCGCGGAAGGCGGCCCCGGAGCCCGGTCTGGCGGCGCTCTGGACGGGGGAAGAATTGAGTTTGGCCTTGGGGGGCGAGAATGTGATACACACCGCCTTCCTTGCGGGACGGGGCGCCGACCGTTGGACAATGGATGTCCAGCGGCTTTCGGGCTTCCGGCCCCTGGTTCCGGCGTCCTGGACCGAGATGATCCCCTCGGCCTCCGGGGCGGGGACTCCAGCCTGAGGCATGGGATTGTGAAGTGGGCCGGACATGTCCGGCCGGATGTAAAGCG
>JBJTEN010000053.1:0-8924 GCA_046092925.1 Phenylobacterium sp.
GGAGGAGCCGCGCCTGTGCAGCAGGCGGCGGCTCCTCCTGCCCCTGAGGTGGCCCCGGTTGCGCCGGCAGCCGTTGCGGCGGCCGGAGAGTCCGTGAAGTCACCCATGGTGGGCACCATCTACCTTCAGCCTCAGCCCGACGCCCCGGCCTTCGTCAAGGTCGGCGATGTGGTCTCGGAGGGTCAGACCCTGATGATCGTCGAGGCCATGAAGACTATGAACCCCATTCCGGCGCCCCGGGCCGGGAAGGTCCTTGAGATTCTCGTGCTCAACGGCCAGCCGGTTGAGTTCGGCGAACCTCTCGCGATCATCGGTTAGGCCATGTTCGACAAGATCCTGATCGCCAACCGGGGCGAGATCGCCCTGCGGGTTCACCGTGCGTGCAAGGAAATGGGAATCTCCACGGTCGCGGTCCATTCCGATGCTGATGCAGGGGCCATGTGGGTGCGGCTGGCCGACGAGAGCGTCTGCATCGGTCCGGCGCCGGCCGCGAAGAGCTACCTCAACATTCCGGCCATTATCGCCGCCGCCGAGATTACGGGGGCCCAGGCCATCCATCCGGGCTACGGATTTCTTTCAGAGAACGCCCGCTTCGCGCAGATCGTGAACGCCCACGGATTCACCTTCATCGGACCCCGGCCCGAACACATCACCCTGATGGGTGACAAGATCACCGCAAAGCAGGCTGTGAAGGAGGCGGGGATACCTGTCGTCCCCGGCTCGGACGGGGCGGTCACCACCGAGGAGGAGGCTTTTTCCGCAGCGCGGGAGATCGGCTTTCCGGTCCTGATCAAGGCGGCGGCGGGCGGCGGCGGGCGCGGCATGAAAGTCGCCCGGACCGAGGAGGACCTCAACGAGGCTGTCTCCACGGCGCGGGCCGAAGCGAAGGCCGCGTTTGGGGACGACGCCATCTACATGGAGCGTTATCTCCAGGGGCCACGCCATATTGAACTCCAGGTGATTGCCGACCAGTTCGGCAATGTCTGTCACCTCGGAGAGCGGGACTGTTCGCTCCAGCGCCGGCACCAGAAGGTTCTGGAAGAGGCGCCATCGCCCGTCATTGACGCGGCCGCCCGCAAGAAGATTGGCCAGGTCGTGGTCGAGGCGGTTCGCCGGATCGGCTACCTCGGGGTAGGCACCATTGAGTTCCTGTACGAGAACGGCGAGTTCTTCTTCATCGAGATGAACACCCGCCTCCAGGTCGAACACCCCGTCACCGAGGCCATTACGGGGATTGATCTCGTTCGGGAGCAGATCCGCATCGCCGCTGGGCTGCCTCTTTCATTCTCCCAGAAGGACGTGGTTTTCGAAGGGCACGCCATCGAGTGCCGGATCAATGCCGAAAACCCACGGACCTTTACGCCCTCGCCCGGCCTGGTATCGGACTTCCACGCCCCGGGCGGTCTCGGCGTGCGCCTCGACAGCGCGATCTACGCCGGCTACGCCATCCCGCCCTATTATGACAGCCTGATCGGCAAGCTGATCGTTCACGGTCGGGACAGGGAGGAATGCATTGCGCGCCTCAGCCGCTGTCTCGGCGAAATGGTCGTCAGCGGCGTGGAGACCACGATACCCCTCTTCCAGGATCTTCTTCTGCAGCCCGATTTTCTCATGGGCGAGTATACGATCCACTGGCTTGAGCGGTGGCTGAAGGACCAGTCGGAGGCCGGGTGACAGCCGCGGCCTACGCGCATCCCGTTCTCGAGATCTATGCCCGTGGGCTCTTTCCCATGGCGAAGACGCCGCAAAGCCGGTCTGTCTATCTGGTCGAGCCTGAGTCCCGCTGTGTCTTTCCCCTCCGAGGCCTGCGGCTTCCTCGGCGGCTGCAGAGAACTGTTCGTCAGGACAGGTTTGAGATTCGCATCAACAGCGCCTTCGAGAGCGTCCTGACCGCCTGCGCAGATCCCGCGCGCTCAGGAGGCTGGATCAACCCGCCGCTCCTGCGGATGTATCAGAGCCTGCATGCCGTCGGCGCCGCCCACTCGGTGGAGGCGTGGCGGGAGAACAGGCTGGTCGGAGGTGTCTTCGGAGTCAGCCTGAAGGGCGCCTTCTTCGGCGAGAGCATGTTCTCCGAAGAGACTGACGCCTCGAAGGTGGCCTTGGCCCATCTCGCCGCCCGATTGATCCTCGGCGGATTCCAGCTTCTGGACGCCCAGTTCATGACCGACCATCTGGCGCGTCTCGGAGCTGAGGAGATACCGCGGTCCGTCTATCTTGGTCGGCTGGCCGCCGCGCTCGAGGTGGAGGCCGTATTCGGACCGACCGAGTTTCTAAGCGGGGCGGCGGCCCTGCAGGTGATCAGCCAGGCGTCATAGATCGGGTGTTCGGGACCGTTGAGGCCGGGAGATGACGCAAAAATCCAGCCTTTGAAGACCTGCCGGGGGCCGGGACTGGGACGGCCGGTCTGAGGTCGAGGCTGTGAGTCCACCGTCAGGTAGGCGATGGAATCCTCTGTCGGTTCGTCGGTCGCCGTCCGCTCACAGGCCCGCACCGTCAGGATGAGAGACTTGTAGCGGACCGGCTGGCCCACAGGCGCCTCGAACCGGATCGTCTCGGCGGTGATCTTGTCCACGGCCTGCAGGACCGCAACATCAAAGCGTCGCCGCTGCTGGACGCTCTCCGTTGGACGCGGCGCCACCCGCCGCTCAGGCGGTTCCGCCGGCGTCACCTGCGAGGGTGGAATGGGGGGCGCCACAGCGGGAGCCGGCGCCTCCACGACAGCGGGAGGCGCTTCTTCATCGATGACCGGCGGTGATGAGGCGGCCTGCGGAGGCGCAGGCGGTTGAACCTGCTGGGCGGGAGCGAGACTCGCGACGGCGGTGAGGCAGACAGTCGCCAGGCCCGCGGCCGCCAGACTCCTGCGGGACGGGCGACGGCGCATGCTATTCCGGCCGCCACGCCTCGTAGTCGCCCGCGGCGGGGGAACGTTCGCCTCCCCGGGCTATGGACCCGCGGGGTCGCCAGGCGTGGATGGTTCCGGTCAGGTTTGGCTGATGATCCCGCTCCCACGACCGGCGCGGCAGGGGGGCGAGGGTCGGCGGGTCGTCGAATGTGTAATGCAACCAACCGTGCCAGTCGGGAGGCACCTTCGAGGCGTCCGGATAGCCCTTGTAGATCACCCAGCGCCTGAGCCGGCCATCATAGGAATCCTTGGCGTCCTTGGCCTGATAGTAGGTGTTCCCATAGTCGTCCTGGCCGACCAAGACGCCCCGGCGCTTGATATGGAAGCCCGCGCCGATCGTGGCGCCGTTCCACCAGGTGAAGATTGCTTTCAGCACGCCTGTACGGGTCCGTTCTACGAAACTGCGGGCGGACTATAGGTCTGGAGGCCTGCAGCGTCCAGCGAGGATGGGATATCAACATCTTGTGGATGGTGAGGCGCCAACCCGCAACATGTGTTGCCCGAGGCTCTGGGTCGACCTAACCTCCGATGAGCGGAGGCCCCCACCCATGCAACACCCGCCTGTCCTTGAACTGCGCGAGGTCGAACTCGGCGACCGGTGCGTCGAGGTGATGGCGCCGGTGGGCTGGACAGACGCACAGACCGAGGCCTGGTTTACGGCGCTGGGCGCTCCGGAAGATCTAGCCGAGGGGGCCGCCCGTCTCGCCGCCCGCCTCGCCGAAGCCGCACGCGAGCGTCAGATCATCCCCGGGAAAAACGCCGAGCGGGGTCTGTCTGAACGACTGACCGGACTGATGCTGCGGTCGGCGGCGGCGATCGGCGCGCCCTCGGGCCCGGCCCCGGAGATGTCACAGATCGGCGACGAGGGCCTCGCGGCGCGACTCGAACAGCTTTCCGCTGAAATCCGCGGCCAGACCCTGGCCCAGACCGCCGTTCACAGGGCTGCGGAGGCGCTCTGCGGCGTTTACGAGGCGATCACCCGTTGCGACGGACCGGCGGAAGCCTGCACCTCGGTGGCGGAGAACCCCAATCTGGCGCGGGCCGTGGAGCGCGCCCGGGCACTGGGTGCGCCGGATGATCTGATTCACGAGGCGATCGAGACGGCCCGTGAAGGTCCAGGCGGCTGGCGCTTGACGCCGCCGGCTCCGGCTCCCGACCGGCTCCGGATCGTCGCTTACCCCACCTCCTCCGCGGCCGCCTTGTCAGGGAGACTCAGTGGAGCGGTCGGTCTCGCAGACTCCCGGGAAACAGCCCTGGCCCTGGCCGCGGCGGGCCCCTGCGTTCGGGGCACCCTCAATCTTTGCGCCTTCGGGCTTGGAGAGGACTTCGATCGTACGGACTTCGAGCAGGCGGTCGCAGATCTCGCCACCGCCCTCGCCGCCTCCGGAAAACCCGGTGTCCTCGCCTTGGCCGGGTTGGGAGACTGGCTGTTCGCCCAGGGGGTCGCCTACGACTCGGAGGACGCCCGGAAGGCCGCGCGATCCCTCTTCAAGGCTGCGCGCCGCGCCATTCCGACCGGTCTTGATGTCGGGCTCGGCCTGTTCCGCGACCCAGACCTGGCCTTGCGACTGGGCGCTGCGGACCCTTCAGGGGGGCCTCCGGCCAGCGTGGTGCTGCAGATCGAAACTTCGGACGGCGCCAGCCTCAGGACCCTCTCCGGCCCGGCTCTCCGGGCGCTAGACGTCCTCGGGGTCGACCCCGGAGAGGCTCGCCTCCACGCCCTGGGCGCGCGCACCTTGACCGGTCTCCCCGGCGTCGACCGACATGCCCTTGAGTCTCTGGGGTTCACGGATCATGAGATCGCCGCGGTCGAGGCCGCCCTCCCCTTCGCAAGCCGCCTGTCCGACGTTCTTTCCCCCTCGGTGATTGACCCCGGATTCCTCTCGGACGTCCTTGGGCTGGGGTCGGAAGACCTGTCGAATCCGGCTCTGGACCTGCCGGAGCGTATGGGTTTCGCAAGCTGGCGGGTGGCCCTGGCCGACTCGGCGATCGCGGGCGCCGGGCGTCTCTCGGACCTTCCGGGGCTCTCGCCTGAAGCCTCGCTGGTGCTGGCGGCAGGTTCGGAGATTGGCCCATCCGCCCGGGCGGCCATGGCCTCGGCCGTGGCGCCCTTCCTCGGCGCCCCGCCGGTGATGGAGGTGGAGGTGGACTCGGCCCGGACGCTTGAGAGCCTCCTCCCCGAGCTCGCCGCCTTTCCCGGGATCGTTCTGAGAAGCCGGGTCCGGCGGTCGCCCCTCCCCTTCACCAATCCCGCCGAGGTTCGCGATCGGCCGGAAATCTCGGCCCCCGCGCCGCCCGCAGAGGAGCGGATCGTCGAGCGGCGGATCGAGGTGGAGCGCCCCCCCGTTCGCCGCAAGCTCCCGGATCGCCGCAAGGGATACATCCAGAAGGCCTCGGTTGGCGGTCACAAGGTCTATCTCCACACGGGCGAGTATGACGAGGGCGAGCTCGGGGAAATCTTCATCGACATGCACAAGGAGGGCGCGGCCTTCCGGTCCCTGATGAACAACTTCGCCGTGTCCGTCTCTCTTGGCCTCCAGTACGGCGTGCCGCTGGAGGAGTTTGTCGACGCCTTCGTCTTCACCCGCTTCGAACCTGCAGGTCAGGTCACGGGCAACGACTCCGTCCGCTCGGCGACGTCCATTCTCGACTACATCTTCCGCGAACTGGGCATTTCCTATCTGGGGCGGAACGATCTGGCCAACGCCGACGGCGAACTGAACGCGGACGGGCTGGGACGCGGAGCGGCGGATGGTCAGCCGCAGGCAGAGCCCGTCCCGCAGCCGGTCTCGCGGTTCATTTCCCGGGGATTCTCGAGGGGCGCAGCGCCCGACAATCTCGTCTTCCTGCCGGGCGTTCAGGAACGCAGCGGGGCGGGCCCCCGCCGTGATGCGGATGTCTGTCCCGCATGCGGCGACGCCGCTCTTGTCCGCCGGGGCGCGGAACTGGTCTGCGTCACCTGCGGGGTCCAGGCGGAGAGCGACCTGGCTGGATGACGGTCCGTCAGGCCCTGCCGCATGAGGCGCGAACCAGACGCCTGATCGAGGCCTAGCGGGCGCCCAGCCTCGCCAGCACGGCCCGGGGGATGCGGAGGTCCGCAATCACCTGCCGCTGGTCTCTCAGCCCGCACGCCTCTCGCTGGATGAACAGGCTCCAGACGGCTTCAGCCGCATCCTTGAGCAGGACGTCCCTCCCTGCGGTCTCTTCAGCGACAGGATCAGACAAGCGGGCCAGCGCAGCCTCGGCCCGGGCTCCAGCCCTCCCGAGGGCGGCCGCGGCTTCGGAGAGAATCTCGGCCTCAAGGACATTGAAGCCCGTTTCCCGGCGTGAGGCGGATTCACGCAAAAGGCGGGGAGGACGCAAGCTCATGGCGGAACTCCGGGCAGACCTGATCACGCTGAGTTACAGCAATTTAAGTGGCGGGGCATGTCCGGCGACGGCATAGGGCGCACATGGTCGCGTCCGTTCAAAGCCGCTCCGCCCGGAGCCTTTCGGCCGCTCTCTGCCTGGGAGTCCTGTCACTTCCGGCCCCGGCCGTCGCTCTGGTGGTGCTCGGTTCCAAGGATGTTCCCCGAGCGGTCAGCTTCGGCGGCGCCTGCGTAGGCTGTAATCTCTCCGGTCGGGAGCTCTCCGGGGCCCGTTTTCTCGGCGCAGACTTCTCCGGTTCCACGCTGGTGGGCGCGAACCTGCGGAGAGTTCGCGTCACCGGAGCCAACTTCAGTCAATCGGACCTGTCCCGAAGCGACCTCACCGAGGCGGAGATTACCGGCGCAGACTTTGACGACGCCCGTCTGAAGGATGTTCGCCTGGATGGCGCCAGGATTCGCGGCGCCAGCTTCAACGGTGCGGACTTCGAGGGAGCCAGCCTGCGCGGCGTGGTTCTCTACGGAGTGGATTTCAGCGGCGCGCGCAATCTCAAGCAGGACCAGCTCGACGGCGCCTGTGCGGTCGGGACAGTGCGCCTGCCGCGGGGCCTCGCCATTCGGCCCTGCCCGAGCAACTAGATCGAGGCCGTTTCAGGCCTTGATCGGCAGGGCCGTGCGGATGTGCAGCGCCCTGAGCGGCTTGTACTCGACGGGCGATGGCGCGCTCATCAAGAGGTCCTGACCCTGCTGGTCCAGCGGCAAGGCGATGACCTCGCGAACGCCGATGGCGAGTTGAACGCGGACGGCCTTGGTCGCGGCGGCGCCGATGGACACCCCCTTGCATCACCTCTTGGGCGTCAGCTTCACCAGCTTCCCGTCGGAGCCGCGCCGGCCATCGGTGAGAAGATAGATTGAGCCGTCAGGCCCCTCCTCCGGCTCGCGAATGCGCGAACCCAGCGCGAACTGGTCGCCCTTCGTGGCCTCGGGTCCGTTGACATCGACCCTGACCAGACTCCGACTGGACAGACCGCCGATGAACAGATCGCCGCGCCACTGCGGCCAGAGCTTGCCGGAATAGACCATCATCCCCGCGGGCGATATCGCGGGACTCCACCAGACCTTCGGCGCCTCAAAGCCGTCACGAGGGCTATGATCCGGGATCGCCGCCCCATTGGCCGGCGGGCCCGGGTAGCTGTCGCCATTGGAGACGACCGGCCATCCGTAGTTGCGGCCGGGCAGGATCAGATTGACCTCGTCCCCGCCCAGAGGGCCCATCTCCTGCTCCCACAGGTTGCCGTTTGCGTCGAACGCCAGGCCGAGCGGGTTGCGGTGGCCATAGGTCCAGATGGCGGGATCACCGCCGCGCGCCGCCAGGGGATTGCCGGCTGCCGGCGTGCCGTCGTCGTTGAGGCGCAGAACCTTGCCTGAGAGGATTTTGATATCCTGCGGATCCGTGCGTTGGAAACCGTCCCACTGCTGGCGATCACCGACGGCGAAAAACAGCTTGCCCTCGGGGGAGAATGCGATGCGGCCAGAATAGTGGCCCGCCCTCGCGTCATACTTGGGGCCGCGGAAAAGCGTCTGCACATTGCGTAGCGACGGGGCGTCTCCGTCGTTGAACACGCCGCGCGCCAGGACCAGGCTCGAGTCCTTCCCGGCGGCTTCCGAATAGCTGAAGTAAACCATCCGGTTCTTGGCGAACCGGGGGTGAAGCACGACATCCATCAGCCCGCCCTGTCCCTGGGACGTCACGGCGGGGGTCCCGGTCACGACCTTCCGCTGTTTGCCGTCGGCTGAGAGCATCAACAGCTGGCCAGCCTTCTCGGTGATCAACATGCGGCCGTCGGGCAGGAAGGTCATGGCCCAGGGCTGGTCGAGGTCGGCGATTTCCTCGATCCGGAACGGCGCGTTGGGTGGGGCCGAGGGCTCCGCCAGGGCCGCGACGGCGGCGACGGCCCCGCCGGTCAGCACCAATGCGCCGGCGAGCGCAATCGCCCACGGACGCGGAGAACGGTCCGGCTTGTTCGCAACAGTCGAGGTCGGCTTGATCATGGGCGGTCACCTGTCGAGTGGTTAAGGTCGTGGCCTGCCGCGGATACCGCCGCGCGCCTCTCGCTAATCGACGAACCTGTAGTCGCTTCGAGGTGTCTGATCTGGTTCGCTCTTGCTTGTTCCGGATCGCTCACGACGCCTCCAATTCTGCTCGCCACCCCGGAGATTTAGTCCGCTGTACGCAGCTGACAATGACCGCTTCGGGTCGAATTTCATCCTTGGCTCGACATCCGCAAGCGGACCCTCGCCGAGCCGTCCCGCAAGAGGTCTACAGGGTCAGGGGTTATCCACCAGCGAGCGCCCAGACGCACCAGGACGGACCGAGGGATCCCCAGGTGGGCGATCACCCGCCTCTGGTCCCGCAGCCCGCAGGACTCACGCTGGGTGCAGTGGCTCCAGACCGCTTCGGCCTCGAGAACGCTCAGATCTGCGGGGTCGACCCTGGGGGCGTCCGCAACCTCCGGCAGGAGAAGCTCGACGCCGCCTGCGCCGTCGACGCCGTGCGCCTGCCCCGCGGACCTGCCCCGGCCTCAGGCCTTGATCGGCAGGGTCGTGCGGATATGCAACTCCTTGAGCTGCTTGTCGTCGACGGGCGATGGCGCGCT
>JBJTEN010000054.1:0-2692 GCA_046092925.1 Phenylobacterium sp.
CGGATGGCGCTGGTGGTTTCCTGGGCGAAGGCCGGAGCGGCCATGGCGCACATCAGGGCGGCGACCGCCGTACTGCGGGCGAGCATTCTCGTGGACATCATGGATACCCCTCCATCGGATCAATCCGGCCTGCAGCCTGCCCCGACCGGTCGGGCGTGCGTATAGCGCGGAATGTCACATTTGGGGTGACGGTTTTTTAACAGTCGGCTCGACCGGGCGAAGTGCTGCAAAAACGCCACGCTCGCGGGCTCAAGACGCCCTTTCCTGAGGCGCCCATCAGCCCCGGCCGGCCCAGACGGCCCGAATCCGCGCGTCCCGGCCGCAGCCGACACGGTAACGCTTGTAGTGGCCCGGATTCTTCACGGCGTAGTCCTGATGGTAGCCCTCGCCCACCCAGAAGGTGGATCGGGGCAGGATCCGCGTGGCGACCGGACGGCGGATCTGGGTGGCGACATCGGCCTTCACCTGCTCGGCGACGCGCCGTTCCATATCGTCGCCGACGAACACTGCGGTGCGGTAGCTGGGACCGATGTCGCAGATCTGACCGTTGGGATCGGTCGGATCGATGTTGCGGAAGAAGGCGGAGACGAGCGCGGAATAGGTCGTACGCGCAGGATCCCAGGTCACGCGGATGGCTTCGAGATGCCCCTCATGGTTCTCGTAGGTCGGATTGCGCTTTGCGCCGCCGGAACATCCCACCACCACATCGACCACGCCGCGGACGCCTTCCATGTCGTGTTCAGCCGACCAGAAGCAGCCGCCGGCGAAGACAGAGGTCCGCAGGTTCGAACCCTTGGGCGGCGAGGAGGCGGCGGGGACCGCCGAACCCATCAGCAGGGCCAGACAGAGGGCCACCGGGACGCGCATCATGGGTTCGCCTCCGCTGCGAGGGCCGGGATCAGACCAGCTCCGTGACGAAATCCGCCTCCGTCCGGGCCCGGACGTCCTCGAGACTAACGCCCGGCGCAAGTTCCACAAGCCGCACCGCCCCGCGACCGCGGTTGATCTCGAAGACCCCGAGGTCGGTAATCAGGAGATCCACCACCCCCTTGCCCGTCAGGGGCAGGGTGCACTCGCGCACCAGCTTGGAGCGCCCTGATTTCTCGCAGTGCTCCATGACCACGATGACGCGCTTGACGCCCGCCACCAGGTCCATGGCGCCGCCCATGCCCTTGACCATCTTGCCGGGGACCATCCAGTTCGCCAGGTCGCCATTGGCCGCCACCTGCATGGCGCCCAGGACCGACAGGTCGATATGCCCGCCTCGGATCATGGCGAAGGACTCGGCGCTGCTGAAATACGATGAGGAGTCGAGCTCGCTGATGGTCATCTTGCCGGCGTTGACCAGGTCCGGGTCTTCCTCGCCCTCGAAGGGATAGGGGCCCATGCCCAGCATGCCGTTCTCGGACTGCAGGGTGACCTGCATGCCGGGGGGGATGTGATGGGCCACAAGGGTCGGAATGCCGATACCCAGGTTGACGTAGAAGCCGTCCTTCAGCTCGCGCGCCGCCCGGGCGGTCATGTCATCGCGGGTCCAGGGCATCAGGCGCTCGCCTTCTCGCTGCGGGGACGGGTGGTCAGGCGCTCGATCCGCTTTTCATAGGCCGGGCCCTGAAGGATCCGGTGCACGTAGACCCCCGGCGTGTGGATCATGTCCTTGTCGAGGGTTCCGGTCGGAACCAGGGTCTCGACCTCGGCCACGCAGACCCGGCCGGCCGTGGCCATCATCGGATTGAAGTTCCGCGCGGTCTTCCGGTAGATCAGATTGCCCTCGGCGTCGCCCTTCCAGGCCTTGACGATGGACAGGTCGGCTTGCAGCGCCCGCTCCATCAGGTAGGTCTCGCCGTCGAACTCGCGGGTCTCCTTGCCCTCGGCCACCACCGTACCCACGCCCGTGCGGGTGTAGAAGGCCGGGATGCCGGCGCCGCCGGCGCGGATGCGCTCGGCCAGGGTGCCCTGGGGGGTGAACTCCACCTCCAGCCTTCCCTCGATGTAGAGCCGCTCGAATAGCTCGTTCTCACCGACATAGGAGCTGATCATCTTGCGGATCTGGCCGTTCTCGAGCAGCAGTCCAAGGCCGAAGCCGTCGACACCGCAGTTATTCGAGACCACGGTCAGGTCCTTCACTCCGGACTCGCGGATGGCCAGGATGAGGTTTTCGGGAATGCCGCAGAGGCCGAAGCCGCCGGCCATGACCGTCATGCCGTCAAACAACAGGCCGGAGAGGGCTGAGGCTGCATCGGATTGAATCTTGGTCGCCATGAGACCACCCTACGCTGCATTGCAGCATTTGAAAACGTCCCGGACGCCCTGGGGCCCCTCCGGATTGGCGCGGAGCCTCCCGCCGGTGTAGGAGGCGAGTATGAGCCAGAGCCCCGCCCCTCCCGGCCTTCCGCCGGTGGATTTCAACGACTGGTCCGCCGACTTCGAGGGCTTTTCCCGACGTCTGGGCGACAGCTTCGTCCGGTACGGTTTCTGCGTCATCGCCCACCACGACCTGGACCTGCCCAGGATCGACCGGGCGCTGGAGGCCTCCCGCGCCTTCTTCGCCCTGCCGGAGGCGGTGAAGCGCCGCTACGTGACCGGTATCGGGGGTCAGCGCGGTTACACCCCCTTCGGAGTCGAGACCGCCAAGGACTCCCAGCACTTCGACCTGAAGGAGTTCTGGCATGTGGGCCGGGATCTTCCGGCC